>CAIJHZ010000067.1 GCA_903820565.1 uncultured Actinomycetes bacterium | reverse complement strand
CCAACTACCATCGTCAATCAATTCTTGGAATAGGCTACGATATTTTTCATTCATGAAACCTATCTTAACTTTCTCCGCATTGTCTTGTTGACTAAAGTCCGCGATCTTAGGGTAGAGATAATAACTCAATGTATAGAATACACATAAGTCAGTGAAGTCTGCCTGTCGATCTAGGATATAGTTTGGATTTGGCGGTGGAATAGCTATCAGTCCGCTGGTATAAATGAGAGGATCATATGTCCCACCACTCATACGCATATAATAACTTCTCCACCAATCCGTGACACTGATAGCATATAATATCCTCTCAGTGGCACGGATCTCCATATCCTCAACGATGGTATCTGTAAGGCCTTCATTGGCTTCGAAAACACGCTGATCGATGTTGACCACATCTTGATAATCAGCGAATGATATAATTACGCCACCTGGTCCTGTTATGAAAGCCATTTTTAGATCTCCTCGTTAACCTAGATTAAAGTGCGGCGTTTGCAGTAATTCTAACACCCCAAGCGGAGTTGATTGTTCCGGCACCAGCAACGGCTTTTAGAACCATGTCTGTTGCACGAGCTTGTGGTAGATACAATGTGTTCATGTCAATACCACCGCGCATTGCGTGAGCAATAGCACGAGGACTAAACACGGCATTTGCATAGGCATCAGCACCGCCAGTTGTTACTGCTGGTAGAACTGTGCTTTCAAAAATGTTTACGCCACCAACTGTTCCAACATAAAAGTTGCCCATAACATTCTCACCGACATTGCTCAACATTGGGATGTTGTCAGCAGTACCAGCTGTGTATGTTAATTGTTTCTTTAGAGCGAACGCACTGCCTGGAGCAACTACAGCGTAGAAAGGTCCAGTTAAGCGTTGTGAACGCAGAGTAGCAGCCGCTTGAAGAATCAAGTTGACTGTTAGGTCTGTAGTAGTGCTACCAATATCAGTGAAATCACTGATGTTAGCAAATGCTTGTTGGTCAACGCTTTGGGCAATAGCACGACCGGATTGGTCAGCTAATTGTGCCATTACATCACCGTATGCACTGTCTCTCAACATGTCGGTTACTTGATTGTAAACCACATGCTCAGCCAATGTAACTGTAGGAGCACTGGTATCAGTGTTCTTTAGAGTTGCGGCTGCTTCGTCTGTAATCAGTTCAGCAGTGATAGCGGCCCATAATGGGATCTGCACTACTTTACCTTGGTTCATTGGCACATCAAACACTGTAGTGATTTGACGAGCAATGCTGTTTTCGTATGTGGCAAATTGTGCTTGCGCCACAAAATTGGCAAACAGTTCGCTGTTGCGGCTGCTGTTGTTATTTGAAGGATAACTCATTTTTTTATTTCCTTAAAGGGTTAGTATTTCTTCATCCCCGTCTGCATTTCTTTAAACAACTTCCTATCATTAGGGTTCTTGAAATCCAGTGTGGAGATATCGATTGGTTCTGGACTACGACCAATATTACTACGCCCATTGCTTGTGCTGGCTCCGGCTTGAACAAAGTGTGGATTGTTTGAGAGAAATTCCGAAACTAAATCTTCCACTCTGAAAGGTTGACCTTGATCATTGTATCTTACGGTGCCTTTATTATCCAGCACCTCTACATCACCACTTTCATTCAACCTAACCTGTGGTTTCAACAATGCCTTAACCTGATCCGCATTCACGGCTCTAAATTGGGCGGCTGCTGATACCAACGGCACATCAACGGTATAGTTCTTAATGATCTCATCCCGCTTACGAATTTCTTCGTCTTTTTTGGTTGCTAGATTCTGCAAAATCTGATCAAACTCTCCGCGCTTCTTTTGCTCTTCAAGTTTTTGTTTTTCAAACTGTTGCTTAATCTGGCGTAATTCATCTGGGTCGCCAAGTTCTTCATACTTACTAGAAACTTTCTTAGTAACGGCTGAACGAGTTCTTGCCATTAGGTCATCAACTTCTTTCTGTGTGTAAAACTTTTCTTCCGCCTGGTTGTTGTTTGTAGAAGATCCAGTTTCTTCATTGCCTATGTTGGTATCGCTCATAGTAAGCTCGCCCCCTTTCAGAGTGGTTGTTTATTGGTGGGATAAAACCTATTATCCCGTGTTGATATTTAGTAGGTTAATACTTCTTTGGTGGTTTTACGGGTTTTTTCTTCTTCATTTTTTCTTTCCTTTATAACCTGCGGCATAAGCCGCCTTACCTTGTGCGGCTGCTCGTTGTTCTGCACCGGCTCCAGTGTAGACATGTCCATGCTGTCCCCACTTATATCCAGTGGCAGGTCGACCATTCTTAGTAGTTTGAACCTTTTGGACTGGCATTATCTTGCGATGGTAACGAAGCCTGTTCCGCTTGCACTCAATGCGGCAACCTTTTGTGTGTTGGCCGGTACTTGGACTTCAACTATGGTGTTAGCTGGAATAAAGTAACTGGCTGTGGTAACCACTGGATTAGTCGCGCCAAAGGCTACGAAATTACCAATGGCGCCACCACTTGATATGACCAGTGTTGCTCCACTGCCTGTTGTTCCAGCAAGGACGGTAGCTGTGCTTCCACTTGAGGCATTTGTTTGTTGTGTGACCCAACGATTTGCTGAGGTCAATGTGACTATTTTCTGTTGCATTTTAATGCTCCTTATTCTTTAACTTCTTGGGTATAACCTGCGGCCACCGCGGCTGCATGTTCATCTGGGTTTTCAACTTCAACCATGAGTCCGGTAGTTGGATTCATCATGTTATGACAGTATTCGGCTGGGTCTGGTGGTTCTGGAGTTGTTCCTGGAATCACATAGTCAGCTAGATCAACCACTGATGCAGTCAACATCCATTGTTGTTTACGATGTTCATCGATGCGTTCTGCTAGGAAATTCTGTAGTCCATACTCACGAACAGCACCCGCTTCATCATATGTATCTTGTAGATAACTAACAAGAATTTCTAAGTCTGCTAACAAACTGAGAAACATTAAATTGGCTTCAGTCATTTCGTTAAGTGGAGCATCGATGATAGATGAGTTCTTAACGATCTCTTTGATATCACCTTGAGGGAAAGCACCAATGCGTCTTAGTTGTTCAGCATAGCCATCAATGTTTTCTTGTGCTAGAGCGTATATTTCACCTAGGAATTCGTGATCCTGTTTGAATGTCTCACCAGCCACAGTCCAATGAAAGTTATGTGCCTTGAGATAAAATGTAAAGTTGTTGGCAAAGGCTACCATCATACATTTAATAAGTTTATCCATTATTCTAATCCTGTAGTAGTTGATGAGAAGTATCTGCGTGGGCGACCACCTGGCGCAGTTTGTGGGCTACCTGTAGGTCTAACTCCTTCAGCGGCAATGCCCTGACCTGCTAGGTGGGTCAATGGTTCTAATGGTAGGTTAGGATCGTCTAACAATTCACGGACGCGGTAATCAATTAATGCTAGAGTTCCGGGATCGCTAGCCGCTGTCTTGGCAGTGACCAATTCATTGTATTCACGCTGGACATCACGAAGATTAAAGCTGTCTGGATACTTGATATAACCCGTAAACTCTCTTCCTTGGAAATCGCCAAACATCTTCCATATCTGTTCTTCGGCTACCTCTAGGCTGTCTGCCTTTTCAGCTAGGCGAGCGTTTAAGAGTTGGAATTCAGTTTCAAGGGCTACGCCCGAACTGCTGGATGTTTTAGTTGCACGGACCGCACCTGTGTTGGCCATTTCATCGATGCTGTCAACTAGATTGTTGATAGTCTCTCGTATCTGGGTAACACCTGAACTATTATGTTCTAGGTAGTAGGGTTTGGCAGCGGGGTCAGCACCTTCTTGTTGAACGATAAGTCCGCCAGCGCCCGAACCCAATTGGTCCGTTGAGCGAACTACTAATGTGGGATGTCCATCCAATCTAATGCTCTGTTCTATTTCACTGGTTAGATTGTAGATCATGCGCTGGACATCAGCGATATCTTGTATGTCACTTAGACCCCAACCTCGTACTAGACTTTTCTTATTGTAGACTAATATGGCAGGCACCCGCCCTAGACCATTGGGTTCAACTGCCTTAACATGTGCAGTCTTTTCTTGATCATCAAGCACCCAAGTTTTGATTTCAGTTGGAGTTATTTCTTTTAGGATGGTCATCTTGTTGACCACATCCTCGATGTATTTAATGTAGACTAATTCATATTCGCCATTCTCTCGACGCTCCCAAGTCCAATCATTGACTACCATGGGGCTTACTAGGTTAAGATAAGGGCGGACATTCATGGCCTGTTCTTGTCCCAGTGTAGTGGCACCAACATTGGGCTTAGACATTATGATCCAAGTGTGGCCAAACACTGATGCCCATGTTGCGGCTTCTTTCATGAATGCGTTAAAGTTGCGCCCTTCAAAGTCAGCATCAGCTAGGAATGAGGTAACATCTTGTTGTCCTTCCCAAGCGCCAAAGTTGCGTTCGATATCGTTGCGGAATAAGAAACTCATATAGACCGATATCACACTAGCACTATGATTGATCAATGGAGTGTTGGCTAGTCGTTGTGTATATTCACCTGGTTGTTCTAGAACATATTGAGTTAGATAGCCTGCACGGCGATAATCATCACCACCTGTGAAGCTATCCATTAAAAATTGCAGGCGATTACGATTCCTACCGTATTCTAGATTGCTCATTGACAATCTGCGATAGTCATCTAATAGCGTTAAGTTTGCCATTGTTGGATCCTTTTATTTTCTTGCCATAATACTGGCGGGCCCACAAGATGGGCGATTGTGTTATTTACACTTGTTTGAAGTTTATGTATAATAAAGCTATGAATATTGAAAAGTTTTGGTCTAAAGTTGATAAAGCCACTAATCTTAATGGATGTTGGGAATGGACTGGCCTCCAACATCCTTTTGGCTATGGAAGATTTGCTAAAAAACTCACTCACCGGATAAGTTTTGAATTGTTTAATCATCCACTTAAGGCTAGTGATTGCATATTGCATCAATGTGATAATCCCAAATGTGTAAATCCTGCACACCTAAAAATTGGAACAAGGGCTGAAAATGCAAGAGAACGAACTGACCGTGGACGAACATTAAAGGGAATAGCAGTTCCAACTTCAAAATTATCTGAACAAGATGTTTTAGAAATTAGATTAAGTAAAAAGTCTGTCCGTGAACTTGCTAACATATATGGTGTTGGTG
>CAIJHZ010000066.1 GCA_903820565.1 uncultured Actinomycetes bacterium | reverse complement strand
GTAAACGCACATTGGTGGAGCATGGATTCCGCCTACCGAGTGCCTTAGATAATCGCCCCTTGAAGTTCCCAGAATTCTCCGAGCGAACTGGTCAGACTCTTTATCTTTCTGCAACACCAGGAAAGTATGAGATGGCCAAGGTAAACGGAGATGTTGTAGAGCAAGTTATTCGCCCTACAGGCTTGATTGACCCTCAGATTGTTATCAAGCCAATTAAGGGTCAGATCGATGACCTACTTAATGAAATTAATATTCGCGCTGCAAAGAATGAACGCGTTCTGGTTACAACTTTGACTAAGAAGATGTCTGAAGATTTAACGGACTATCTACAAGAGCGTGGCGTCAATGTTCGCTACCTGCACTCTGAAGTGGATACCTTGCGTCGAGTTGAATTACTCCGTGAACTTCGCACAGGTGATTACGATGTGTTGATCGGAATTAACTTGCTGCGTGAAGGTTTGGATTTACCTGAAGTATCACTAGTTGCAATTTTGGATGCCGATAAAGAAGGCTTCCTTCGTTCATCAACATCATTGATTCAAACTATTGGACGTGCTGCCCGAAATGTTTCTGGAGAAGTACATATGTATGCAGATCGAATCACTGACTCAATGGCTAAGGCCATAGATGAGACAAATCGACGCCGCGCAAAGCAAGTTGCCTATAACCTTGAACGAGGTGTAGATCCACAACCTCTGCGTAAAAAGATTGCCGACATTACTGATCTGATCAACCGCGAGAGCGAAGATACGGAAGAACTTTTGTCCCATGAAAAGGGCGGAGCCAAGAAAATTGCATCATCGGCCGGAATTTATGACAAATCTTCGGTTTCCTTGCCGCGCAAGGACCTGATCGCGTTGATAGGCTCGCTCACCGATCAGATGCGCAACGCAGCATCTGAACTTCAATTTGAGGTTGCTGCGCGGTTGCGCGATGAAATCAAGATTTTGAAGAAAGAGCTACGAATGATGGAAGAGGCCGGGGTTTGAGTATCGATAAGTTGGTTGTGCGCGGAGCACGCGAACACAACCTAAAAAATGTTTCCATCGAACTTCCTCGAGATGCCTTAGTTGTATTCACTGGCTTGTCCGGTTCAGGTAAGTCTTCTCTTGCCTTTGACACAATCTTTGCTGAAGGCCAACGCCGTTATGTTGAATCACTGTCAGCATATGCGCGCCAATTTTTAGGCCAAATGGATAAGCCAGATGTTGATTTCATCGAAGGATTGTCACCTGCGGTCTCAATCGATCAAAAATCAACCAACCGTAATCCTCGCTCAACCGTTGGAACAATCACCGAGGTCTACGACTATTTACGCCTTTTATTTGCTCGCGCGGGACGACCACATTGTCCTAACTGTGGCAAGGCTGTTACACGTCAATCACCACAACAAATTGTTGATCAAATTTTAGAGCTTCCGCCAACAACAAAGTTTCAGGTTTTAGCACCAGTCATTCGTGCTCGTAAGGGTGAGTTTGTAGAACTCTTTAGTGATTTGATTACACAGGGTTACTCACGTGCCCGGATCGACGGGGAAGTAGTTCAACTTTCTGATGCACCTAAGCTAAAAAAGCAGGAAAAGCACACTATTGAAGTTGTTATTGATCGCTTGACAGCCAAGGCTGAAAGCAAAACACGTCTGACCGATTCAATTGAAACAGCGTTACGACTTGCATCCGGAATCGTTGTATTGGACTTTGTCGATGCTAAAGGCGCTGATAAGGAACGCACGTATAGCGAACATTTGGCCTGCCATGATTGTGAGCTTTCTTTTGAAGAACTTGAACCACGTTCCTTCTCATTTAACTCACCTTTTGGCGCATGCGTTGTATGTTCAGGTATTGGAACTAAAAAAGAGGTCGATGAGGATCTGATCATTCCTGATGATTCAATCTCCATTAATGACGGTGCAATCGCGCCTTGGTCTGGCGGGCAATCCTCAGATTACTTCTTGCGTTTGCTAGAAGCCCTTGCGAAAGATTTGCCATTCTCGCTCGATACACCATGGAAGAAGATCTCTCTAAAAGCACGCGAGGCAATCCTTAATGGCTACGAGTATGAAATTAAGATGAAGTACAAAGGTCGCTATGGTGCCCGCAATTACACAACTGGTTTTGAAGGTGTTATTCCTTTTATTCATCGTCGTCATGAGGAAACGGATAGTGATTACAGCCGCGATAAATACGAGGCGTACATGCGTGAGATTTCTTGTGAAAAGTGTGCTGGAGCCCGCCTAAAGCCTGAAGTTCTTGCTGTCACAATCGGTGATAAAAACATTTCGCAAATTTGCGAACTTTCAATTGCAGATTGTGCGACATTTTTAAAGCAAATCAAGCTCAATAAGCGTGAAGCACAGATTGCAGAGCGGGTTATGAAAGAGGTCAACGCGCGTCTTGGTTTCTTGCTAGATGTTGGACTTGATTACCTATCCCTTGCCCGTCCAGCTGGATCTCTGTCTGGTGGTGAAGCTCAACGTATTCGCCTAGCCACTCAGATTGGTAGTGGGTTAGTTGGTGTTCTCTATGTTCTAGATGAGCCATCAATTGGTCTACATCAGAGGGATAACAAGCGTCTTATTGAAACTCTGACTCGATTGCGAGACCTGGGTAACACCCTAATTGTGGTTGAACATGATGAAGAAACCATTCGAACTGCAGACTGGATTGTTGATATTGGACCAGGTGCTGGTGAGCACGGTGGCAAGGTTGTTGTCTCTGGAAGTTATGAAGATTTGATCAATTCGAAAGAATCAATCACTGGTGCATATTTGTCAGGACGTAAATCAATTGCGATACCAAAGACCCGTCGACCAATCGATCCGAAGCGTAAGTTAGTTGTTAAGGGCGCGAAGGAAAATAATCTTAAGGAAATTGATGTAGCGGTTCCACTAGGTGTATTTGTTTCCGTTACAGGTGTCAGTGGTTCTGGTAAATCCACACTTGTAAATGACATTTTGTATACCGTATTAGCTAACAAGTTAAATGGTGCACGCTTAGTACCTGGTCGCCACCGAACTGTTACCGGTATAGATTTGTTGGACAAAGTAGTTCACGTTGACCAATCTCCAATTGGTCGCACGCCACGTTCTAACCCTGCTACCTACACAGGCGTTTTCGACAAGATCCGTGCGCTCTTTGCTGAAACAAGTGAAGCAAAGATTCGGGGATATCAACAAGGCCGTTTCTCCTTCAACGTTAAGGGCGGTCGCTGTGAGAACTGTTCAGGTGATGGCACGATCACCATCGAAATGAACTTTTTGCCAGATGTTTATGTTCCATGCGAGGTCTGTCATGGTGCGCGCTATAACCGTGAAACTCTAGAAGTACATTACAAGAACAAGACAATTGCCGAAGTATTGAATATGCCTATTGAAGAGGCTGGTAGTTTCTTCGAATCCGTGCCAGCGATTGCACGCTATTTGAAGACTCTTAATGATGTGGGTCTTGGTTATGTTCGCTTAGGTCAATCAGCTCCAACCTTGTCCGGCGGCGAAGCACAGCGCGTAAAGCTTGCAACTGAGCTACAGCGCAGATCTACTGGCCGCACCATTTATGTCTTGGATGAACCAACAACTGGCTTGCACTTTGAGGATGTTAATAAGTTGTTAACTGTCCTCAACCGTCTGGTTGATACTGGCAACACTGTTGTTGTCATCGAGCACAACCTGGATGTCATCAAGTGTTCGGACTGGGTAATTGATATGGGACCTGAAGGCGGATTCCGTGGGGGATTAGTTGTCGCCGAGGGAACTCCGGAAGATGTTGCAAAGGTAAAAGAGAGTTACACAGGACAGTTCTTGGGTGAGATCTTAAAATCAAATAGAAAAGCGCCAGCAAAGAAGTAGTGCAATGGCAGATCCTCAAAGTTATCGGCCAAGTAATATTCCGGAGCATCCTGGGGTTTACCGTTTTTACAATGCTAAAGACAAGATCATCTATGTTGGTAAGGCAAAAAACCTCAAGAACCGGCTGAGCAATTACTTTCAGGCAAATCTTGCTACCAAGACCTATCGCATGGTTCATGAAGCGGTCAGGGTTGATTGGACCATCGTAAGTACCGAACTTGAAGCATTGGCCTTGGAATTTAGTTGGATTAAGCAACATCAACCTAAATACAACGTTCAGTT
>CAIJHZ010000065.1 GCA_903820565.1 uncultured Actinomycetes bacterium | reverse complement strand
TGTGGACATGCTTACCTAACTTTTGCAGCTCATCAATTCCTCATGAAATCTGGAATCCCAGTTGTAGTCACAGGTATAGATGTTCGCCCAGATTCAAGAGATCGTAACAACACCATTGCCCAAAATCTTGGCATTACAAAGACAATTAATTTTGAAGCAGAAGAGATTTCGAAGACGACGGCAGTTGCTGCAGATGTCGCCATTGCCTTACATGCATGTGACACCGCAACAGATGATGCAATCGCATGGGCTGTTAATGGAGGAGTGAAGCTTTTGTTAATTGCTCCATGTTGTCATCACGATATTCAAAAGCAGATAGAAAGTGCGCCAGAGCCATGGGGCGCAATAACTAAGTTTGGTCTAATGAAAGAGCGCCTCGGTGACCTTTTGACTGATTCGTTGCGTGCTCAGCTCTTAAGAATCGTTGGATATCGAGTTGAGGTAATTGAGTTTGTTGGGGGAGAGCACACACCTCGCAATTTGATGATTCGCGCAGTTAAGACTGAAGCAAAGCCAGAGAAGTTAGATATCGATAGATATCTCGAAATCACCGCACAATGGGGCATTACTCCTGCCTTAGAAAAGAAACTGCCTACTCTTAACATCCGTTAGACTTGGCACATGTCCAAAGTCCTTGCATCCCTTCCGGTTGGCGAAAAAGTAGGTATCGCCTTTTCTGGTGGGCTTGATACATCAGTAGCTGTTGCCTGGATGCGCGACAAAGGCGCTGTGCCGTGCACCTACACAGCAGATCTTGGTCAGTATGACGAGCCAGATATTGATTCGGTTCCGGATCGCGCCAAGGAATATGGCGCAGAGATTGCCCGCCTTGTTGATTGCAAGAGCGCACTTGTAGAAGAAGGTTTAGCCGCAATTGCATGCGGAGCGTTTCATATTCGCTCAGGCGGAAAACAATATTTCAATACAACGCCATTGGGACGCGCCGTCACGGGAACCATGCTTGTGCGCGCAATGCATTCAGACTCTGTTGAAATCTGGGGCGATGGATCAACATATAAGGGCAATGACATCGAGCGTTTCTATCGCTACGGCCTTCTTGCAAATCCGAACCTAAGAATTTATAAGCCGTGGCTTGACCAGGATTTCGTCACCGAGCTTGGTGGGCGTAAAGAAATGTCTGAATGGTTAGTTGCGCATGGCTTGCCATATCGCGACAGCACTGAAAAGGCGTACTCAACGGATGCAAATATCTTGGGTGCAACTCATGAAGCAAAGAGTCTTGAAAATTTGGATACTTCAGTTGAGTTAGTTCAGCCAATCATGGGTGTTCGTTTTTGGGATCCAGCTGTAAAAATTGACACAGAAGATGTAAAAATTTCATTTGCTCAAGGACGTCCTGTTGCAATCAACGGTAAAACTTTTGATGACATTGTTGATCTGATGAAGGAAGCAAATGCCGTTGGTGGTCGCCACGGCCTAGGAATGGCAGATCAGATTGAAAACCGAATCATTGAGGCAAAGAGTCGTGGAATTTATGAAGCACCAGGAATGGCGCTACTTTTCATCGCCTATGAGCGTTTAATAAGTGCGATCCACAACGAAGACACGATTGCTAACTATCACGCAGAAGGTCGCCGCCTAGGTCGTCTTTTGTATGAGGGTCGTTGGTTTGACCCACAAGCGCTAATGCTTCGTGAATCTTTAATGCGTTGGGTTGCATCGGCTGTTACCGGCGAAGTGACTATTCGTATGCGCCGTGGTGATGATTATTCAATTATTAATACAACCGGTCCAGGACTTAGTTACCACCCAGAAAAATTGTCGATGGAGCGCACAGAAAATGCTGCATTTGGTCCAGTAGATCGCATTGGACAATTAACAATGCGAAACCTTGATATTGCCGACACCCGCGCAAAATTAGAGCTCTACCGCGCACAAGGTCAGATCGGTGATGGAGAATTTAAACTAATCGGCGAAATCGAATAACTGGAGGAAAAATGCCAAGAAAGACTCTAATAAAAGTGTTCGCGGTTTTGGCCGTGCTAGCAATTGCATTTGCAACCATCACATCCTTCGGAGGGAAAAATTCAGTGCCAACAGAATTAAGCGCAGATGAAATCAAGCAGATCGTCGCTGAAAAGATTGTGTCAACTGGCGTAGGTGGCCCTGCGCCCGCAGAACTTAAGTCGGAAGACATCGTTACCGGAGATGGAACTGAGATTCTTCCTACATCGACTCTTACAGTTCATTACACATTAATGAAATGGTCATCTGGAGAAATTCTTGAATCTTCTTGGACTAGTGGACAGCCTGCAACATTCCCACTCAATGGCGTCATCGCTGGATGGCAACAAGGACTACCGGGTGCAAAGGTTGGTGGGAGCCGTCTTCTAGTTATTCCTCCTGCTCTTGGCTATGGCCCTATGGCTGGCCATCCCCTTGAAAAAGAAACCTTGATCTTCGTCGTAGACATCATCGCGGTTTCCTAATGAAGATCAATAAATTATTAGCTGAATTTCTCGGTACTGGTGTTCTTGCAGCAACGGTAGTTGGCTCAGGAATCATGGCCACCTCATTGACTAAAGATGTTGCCGTACAGCTTTTAATTGTTGCGGTTGCAACAGTATTTATTTTGGCGGTTTTGATTCAAATGCTTGCTCCAATTAGTGGGGCACACTTTAATCCTGCAGTGTCACTTGTTGATTTTCTTAATAAAGGTATATCTGCAAAGAAGCTTGCGCTTTACATTATTGCGCAGGTGTTTGGCGGGGTTCTTGGAGTCATCACTGCAAACGCCATGTTTGAACTGCCAGGGATTCAATCTTCAACCCATGCTCGCACAGGCGCAGGATTGTGGCTTGGTGAGGTTGTTGCAACCGCTGGCCTGATTCTCGTTCTCCAACTTGTTGGGGCTCAGAAGAATGGCAAGTACATTCCATTTGCTGTCGCTGGCTGGATTGGTGCTGCTTATTTCTTTACCTCCTCTACATCTTTTGCTAACCCTGCAGTTACATTCGCACGCTCCTTGTCAGATACATTTGCAGGTATCGAACTCAGTTCGGTTCCAGCATTTATTCTGGCGCAGTTCATTGGTGCTGGAGTGGGATTAGTAATCGCAAAGGGTCTCAAGGATGGCAAGTAAGCCAACAGTATTATTCGTTTGTGTACACAATGCAGGTCGTTCACAAATGGCAGCCGGTTTCATGCGCGAACTTGGGCAGGGTCGCGTTGAAGTTCTTTCTGCAGGAAGTGCCCCAAAGGATTCGATCAATCCAATTGCAGTCGAAGCTATGGCTGAACTTGGGATTGATATTTCAAGCAACACCCCAAAAGTCTTAACACCTGAAGCGGTTCAAGAATCAGATGCCGTAATCACTATGGGGTGCGGAGATGCATGTCCGTTCTATCCAGGTAAGCGATACGAGGATTGGGTTCTAGATGATCCTGCAGGACAAGGGATTGAATCTGTTCGGGTGATCCGTGATGAGATTAAAGCCCGAGTTGAGGCTTTGCTTTCTGAACTTCTTCCCGCCTAGCGGGCGAGTCGTTCACCCCGATTTCATAGAAAATAAACCCAAAAGGCCTTTTTTGCCATAGACAGTTTTTCTATTGTGCATGCATGACACATTCTGGATCATCTGCCTTTAGTGAAGTTAATGAAAAAGTTGCCCAAGCAGGAGAGATTCTCGGAATTAAACCCGGAGTTATCTCTGCTTTAAGTAGTTGTGAACGAGAAGTTGTCATTTCTATTCCACTTCGTCGAGGCGATGATGTGGAAGTCCTCACGGGTTATCGAGTCCAGCATTCAAGCGCCCGCGGACCACGCAAAGGCGGCATCCGTTTTCACCAAGATGTAGATCTTGATGAAGTCCGTGCTTTAGCATCTTTGATGACATGGAAAACAGCTCTGATTGATGTTCCATTTGGTGGAGCAAAAGGTGGAGTTGCAGTCGATGCCTCAAAACTATCTCCTATCGAAAAAGAAGAAATCATCCGACGTTGG
>CAIJHZ010000064.1 GCA_903820565.1 uncultured Actinomycetes bacterium | reverse complement strand
ATGCCCTTCGCGATCAGTCCGAAGCTCATGTTCGCGAAATCATCGAGAGTGCAACAGGTTCTGGTGAGGCCCAACAAATTGGCGATCTATATCGATCCTTTATGAATACTGAGGCAATCGAAAAATTGGGTACCTCCGTGTTGACTGAAGATCTAGCGGCTATCAATGCAATTACAAATGCAACAGAATTTATTGCAACATTGGCTCGCCTTGAAATTGGTGGGCTTAGTGGATTTTTTGGCGCCGGTATTTACACCGATGCCATGGATTCGACGACAAATATTATTTACTTGGGACAAGGTGGAATTTCACTACCGGATGAGTCCTACTATCGCGAAGAACAATATGCGCCAATTCGTGAAGCCTTCTTAGTCCATGTTGCAAAGATGTTTGAACTCGTTGGAATTTCAGGTGGCGCCGATAAAGCCCTCAAGATTATGGATTTGGAAACAAAGATTGCGAGCGCCCACTGGGATCAAGTCAAAGAGCGCGATGCAACCCTTACCTACAACAAGCATTCGCGGGCAGAGCTAGAAGCCATCTCGGCTGGCTTTGACTGGAGCCTTTATTTGAAGGCGGGGGAAATTCCACCTCGAGCCTTTGAAAGTGTTGTTGTTCGCGAACCGTCATTCTTTACCTTCCTAGGAAAAATGATTGCCGACTTCGATCGCGACTCTTGGGTTGACTGGCTTGAATGGCAACTCATCTCTGGCTCCGCCGCATATTTGAATCAAGCGATCGTTGAGCAAAACTTTGCTTTCTATGGCACCACTCTTTCTGGCACCCCCGAACTTCGCGAGCGCTGGAAGCGCGGAGTCTCACTTGTCGAGGGATCACTCGGTGAAGCAGTAGGAAAGGTATATGTCGAAAAGCATTTCCCACCTGCTGCAAAAGAGCGCATGCAAGAACTCGTTGCTAATTTGATTGAGGCATACCGCGTCAGTATCGAAGGCCTGGATTGGATGAGCGCCGAGACAAAGGTTAAGGCGCTAGAAAAGCTCCATAAGTTCACTCCAAAAATTGGCTATCCAGATAAATGGCGCGACTTCTCAAGCCTTGTTATTACTCCCGATGATTTGATGGGCAACCTCACCCGCGTTACACATTTCCAACGCGATCATGAACTAGCAAAGATTGGCGCACCTGTTGATCGCGCCGAGTGGTACATGACCCCTCAGACTGTCAATGCCTATTACAACCCTGGCATGAATGAGATTGTCTTTCCTGCAGCTATTTTGCAGCCTCCATTTTTTGGTCTTGGCGCAGACGATGCAGTGAACTATGGCGGTATTGGTGGCGTTATTGGCCACGAAATCGGCCACGGCTTTGATGATCAGGGCTCTAAATATGATGGCGATGGAAATATGGTCGACTGGTGGAACGATAGTGATCGCACTGAATTTGAAAAGCGCTCCAATGCCCTCATCGCTCAATACAACTCACTAAGTCCTGAAGAGACTCCCGACATTACGGTCAATGGAGCACTTACCGTTGGTGAAAATATTGGAGATCTTGGCGGCATCACCATTGCATATAAGGCATACAAGATTTCATTGGGTGGCAAAGAGGCACCAGTAATCGATGGCCTAACCGGTGATGAACGATTCTTTCTATCGTGGGCACAAATCTGGCGCGGCAAAGTTCGCCCCTGAAGAATTGCGCCGTCGTATCGCAACGGATCCTCACTCCCCTGCAGAATTTCGCTGCAATGCCATCGTTTCAAACTTCACCCCTTTCTATGAAACATTTGGCCTGACAAAGGAAGATGCTCTTTGGCTCGATGAATCAGAGCGTGTTGCAATTTGGTAATTTTGTAATGGGTAAGGATTTCTCATTTGAGATAAAACATTCGCAAGAAAATTCACTTGCTCGTGTTGGAACAATCTCAACTCCTCACGGAGATATTCAAACCCCTGCCTTTATTCCTGTTGGCACAAAAGCAACTGTGAAATCTGTATTACCGGAGTCAATGCGCGATCTTGGTTCGCAAGCACTGCTCGCTAATGCCTACCATCTCTATTTGCAGCCAGGCCCCGATGTCCTTGATGAGGCTGGCGGGCTTGCACAATTTATGAATTGGAATGGTCCAACATTTACCGACAGCGGTGGCTTCCAAGTTTTATCACTTGGAGTTGGTTTCAAAAAAGTATTAGCAATGAATGCCGATACTTTCAGAGCCGATGACGTAATTGCCGATAATAAAGAGCGCTTAGCCCATGTCGATGATGAGGGCGTGACATTCAAATCCCACCTCGATGGATCGATGCATCGCTTTACTCCCGAAATTTCAATGCAGGTCCAACACCAAATCGGTGCTGACATTATTTTTGCCTTCGATGAATGCACTACTTTGCATAACACTCGTAAATATCAAGAGTTGGCAATTGATCGCACTAATGCCTGGGCTATTCGCTGCCTTGATGAACATCAAGCCAGAGCGAACAACGCGTCGGCAAGCCATATCAAGCACTTTTTGGAGTTATCCAAGGCGCTCAATACGAAGACCTTCGCAGAAAAGCGGCCGCCGACATGGGTGCT
>CAIJHZ010000063.1 GCA_903820565.1 uncultured Actinomycetes bacterium | reverse complement strand
GATGTTCCGCCTGGGTTTCACTCCATCACGATTGAAGTTTACGATGACAAGGGAACTGTTAGTCAGAAAGAGATACAGTTTTGTAAAGATGAAAATGGTGTTGTTCAATGGGATAACAAGTGCCCTAATCTAAAGGTTGATGAGAACGGCGACTTCATTGAACCTGTACCTGTTGAAGAAATTAAGAGTGACTTAAAACCATATAATCCTTTAAAGGATTCAGACACCACAAAAGGCCTGCAATTGGCTGCTTTTGCTGCCCTTGCAGCCTTAACTTCAGTTAAGCGCAATCAAAAGCAAAGTGATGAAGATCAGGACCAAGAGTCATTGCAGTCAGTTTCATCTGGCGCTCTAAGGCTTTTGAAGGATGAACCAGGCAAGGGAGACCTTTCTAAAACTTGGGACAACAGGTTTACAGACAATACGGATTTCGCCTTTGTCTCAATTGCTCATCGTATTAATCGATTCTCACCATTGCTAACTCGAACAATTCAAGATGGGAATACTGTCCGAGCAATCATTGGATCATGGGCGGCATTATTAATGCCGATTGGATTAATCCTAGGAATTATTGCTGCTGTCAATACAGGGGGACAAGCTCTACCACCAGCCTGGACCATTGTTGTCCTAATCATGGCGGTTGCAATTTATGATGCATTCGCGGGATTTGTTGCAGGAACCGTTTTCTTCCTCGCAGCATTATTAACAGGACACATTACAAACAGACCAGAGTTCTTAACAGCAATAGGTGTGATGGTTTTGTTCTTTGCCCCTGCACTGCTTGCTAGCGCCTTCCGCCCATTCCGTCGCCTTGTACGTAATCAAGATGACAAGTGGGAGCGCCTGACAGATTATGCACTCGGAACATTGCTGACATTCTGGGTTATTACAAAGATGGTTGCTGCAATGAATGGTTTAGCCCGTCTTGAATTACCCATTACTAATTATGGTACCGAGTTAGCATTAATCGCGGCGGTGCTACTCATTGCTCGAGTGGCACTTGAAGACGTTGCGGTCGAGTACTACCCAATGCGCTTACGTGCGCTACATGTAGAAATTAATAAGCCTACACAGAGCCAAAAGGTTCGTGCTCTAGTATTCAAAATTGCTGTTTTCTTCATCATGGCAGCACCTTTTGTGGGCTCACTACTCAATCTTGTGCTGGGAACTATCTTGTTTGCACTTCCACAAATCACATCCCTTAGCCTTGAGGATAACCTTCCTAAGAAGAAGATCTACCTTCCAAAAGGTGCTTTTAAAATCGTCGTTATGATCTTTGTAATGGCTCTCGCTGCCAACTTAATCGAAGGGGCTTTTAGCACCCCAGAGGCCTTTTTGAAGTGGAGCTTCGTAGTATTGGCGCTGCCAGGTTTCATACTTCACTACTTAGATGCGATTTCAGATGAGCCAGAAACAGATTGGAAAACTACAGAAAACGGGCGCAAGATCTATCGCGCCGGCGGAGTCGCAATTTTCATTCTGATCGTTCTAATTGTGAAAGGTGTAGATGTCGCTTCGTGGCTTGTTGGGTAATACTTAGCGCATGACAAAGGTACTTCTAACTGGTTTTGAACCATTTGGAAATGCATCACTGAACCCATCGGGCGAAATAGTGAAGCAGATTAGCGGTGACAATATAGTTACCGCGATCCTTCCTGTCGCATATACGCAATCTGCCGAACGGTTGTTGGCTTTGGTTGCTGAACACACCCCGGATGTTGTTATTTGCTTAGGACAAGCCGAAGGGCGGACAGCAATCACACCTGAGCGGGTTGCAATCAATTTGGATGATGCCCGACTTGTAGATAATGAAGGTGTTCAACGCAATGATGTAAAGATTCTTAGTGATGGTCCTGATGCATATTTTTCAACACTTCCACTCAAAGAATTAGTCGATGTAATTAATGCAAAGGGGATACCAGCCGCTATTTCATTAAGTGCTGGAGCATTTCTGTGTAACCATGTTTTTTATGTTGCACAGAACAAGTTTGCAGGCACACATGTGCGAAGTGGTTTCGTTCATGTTCCATTAATGGATGAGCAAGCTGGGGAGTTCCCCGGTATGCCGACTATGCCCTTAGATCAGATGGTTAAAGCAGTACGAGCTATGCTCGAAGTGCTTTAGCAAACTCACGGAAATCTTCAACAAGTAGATCGATTTCAGTTTGGCCATGTGCCAAAGAGATCAACCACTGCTCATCAAGTCCCGGTGGCGTAATAATTCCGCGGTTAAGTGCAAACAACCAATGTGCTTCAGCGATTCCAAAGTCTGTTGCTTTGTAATCACGGTAGTTGCGGACCGGAGTTGTAGACCATGTAACACAGCCCTTTACGCCAAATCCAACGGTGTGTGCAGGTAGCTGGTACTCATCAATGATTTCGCTGATGCGATCCAATGCTTGCTGATTAAGTGCTTCCGCATCAGCAAGTGCTTGATCAGAACACAGGCGATCAATTGCGCGAACACCAGCCATTGCAAGGGGATTACCGTTAAATGTACCGAAGTGGGCCATTTTGCCGTTTGTCACAAAATCCATGTACTTCTTTTTGCCACCAAAGGCGGCTAACGGAACTCCGCCACCAATTGATTTTGCAAGGGTGATGAGATCTGGTTCAACACCAAGTCGAACAGATGCACCGTGAGCACCGGCTGTTAGACCAGTTTTTACTTCATCAAAGATAAGAATGACGTTGTATTCATCGCAGAGTTCGCGAACGCGCTCTAGGTAGCCAGCATCCGGCAAGATAATTGCAAGGTTTTCTAGAACTGGCTCAACGATATAGCAAGCAATCTTTGAAGCATTCTTTTCAAACATTGCCTCAAGTGCAGAAACATTGTTGTAAGGAACAACGTAAATATCGCCTGGAACTAAGTTGGAATCCATCACCGCAGTTGGCTCTTCTGGATCGCCAGCCTTGTCTAGGGGCGGCTTGGCTGAAACAACAAAAGGATCATAGCTACCGTGGTAACCACCTTCGACTTTAAGAATTCCCATTTTGCCTGAGGCTGATCGTGCAACACGAACTGCATACATTGTTGATTCAGTTCCGCTGTTTGTAAAGCGCACCTGATCAATTTCAAAGCGCTTGCAAATCATCTCTGCCGCATCAGTTGAAGTCGGTGATGGTGTGACAAAAAGCATTCCTGTTCTTAATGAGCTTTGGATTTCTTCGACAACAGTTGGGTTTAAGTGTCCAGCAAACATCGCACCAAAGCCCATAGATAGATCTAGGAGCTGGCGACCATCAACATCAGTCATGTATGCGCCTTTGGCAGAGACGATTGAGATTGGGTATGGATCCCAGTGCTGGAAGCTAGATGTAACACCTAAGGGCAAGGATTTAAAGGAACGGCGGCTTTCTTCGGCGCTCTTGCCAGTATTTTTAGTAAATAGTTCCCATTCTTGCTTGAGAATAGCTTCAACCCTCTGCGGGTCTACTGGAACTGATGTTGTAGGGACGAATCTAAATGTTTGCTTGTGGTTAGTCTGTGTCAGCATTTGTAAAACTTGT
>CAIJHZ010000062.1 GCA_903820565.1 uncultured Actinomycetes bacterium | reverse complement strand
GTGGAGTGTTCACGCTGCTGGAGTTATTTTATCTCGCGAACCATTGCTAGATGTAATTCCAATTCACAGACGTGAAGCTGATGGTGCGATTATTACTCAGTTTGATATGGGAGCGTGTGAAGCAACTGGATTACTAAAGATGGATTTCTTAGGATTACGAAATCTTTCCGTCCTAGATGATTGTCTGCTTAACATTAAAGCCAATCAAGGAATCGATGTAGTCCTTGAAAACCTAACTCTGGATGACCCGAAAACGTATGAATTACTCGGTCGCGGAGACACGTTAGGTGTATTCCAACTCGATGGTGGGCCTATGCGTGCATTACTAAAAAGCATGTCGCCAGATTCATTCGAAGATATTTCAGCTGTTATTGCTTTATATCGCCCGGGACCAATGGGTGAAAATGCCCATAACAACTACGCGGATCGTAAAAATAAGCGAAAGCCCGTAGAACCAATTCACCCAGAATTATCTGAACCACTGCAGGAAATCCTTGGTGATACCTATGGCCTTATCGTGTATCAAGAGCAGGTTATGGCGATTGCTCAAAAGGTTGCAGGCTTCTCACTTGGGCGTGCAGATCTCTTGCGTAAAGCTATGGGTAAAAAGAATAAAGAGATTCTGGATAAAGAGTACGTTCCATTTGAAGCAGGCATGAAAGAGAATGGATTCTCTACCGCAGCGATTAAGCGTTTGTGGGAAGTTTTGATTCCGTTTTCTGATTACGCATTTAACCGTGCACACTCTGCAGGATATGGAGTTGTTTCATACTGGACCGCCTATCTAAAGGCCAATTTTCCAACTGAATACATGGCTGCGCTGCTGACTTCTGTTCGCGACGATAAGGACAAGTCTGCGCTCTACTTGTCTGAATGTCGCCGTATGGGAATAAAGGTATTGCCGCCTGACGTTAATGAATCTGATGCCGAATACACACCTCGGGGGGTAGACATTCGATTTGGCTTAGCTGCTATTCGAAATGTTGGAGAAGGTGTCGTAGCCTCAATCAAAAACTCTCGTATAAGCAAGGGCCGTTACACATCCTTTGGAGACTTCCTTGCAAAAGTTGATGCCCAAGTGTGTAACAAGAAAACTATTGAATCCCTAATCAAGGCAGGAGCATTTGGATCCTTAGGATCATCTCGCAAGGGTTTGATTGCAGTGCACTTAGAAGCAATTGATTCTGTAATCGAATCAAAACGTGCCGAAGCTATTGGGCAGTTTGATTTATTCGGCGGGGAAGCGGTTACTGCAGTTTCTGGTTTAGATATTGAAGTTCCGACAGGTGAGTGGGACAAATCGATGCTGCTGACGTATGAGCGCGAAATGTTAGGTCTCTACGTCTCAGATCATCCACTACTTGGCGTAGAACATGTTTTGCGCGCAAACACAGATATGTCTATCAGTGAAATTGTTGACGATGGTGCACAGCACGAATCTATTGTCACTATTGGTGGATTAATCACTAGCGTGTCACGTAAAGTTTCTCGTCAAGGTGCTTCATGGGCTGTTGTCACAGTTGAAGACCTTGAAGGTGCGCTGGAAGTATTGTTCTTTGCCAAAACCTATACCCAGTACTCGATGTCATTGACGGAAGACCGCATCGTCACAATCCGAGGCCGTGTAGATCGACGAGAAGAGAAATTACGATTTACCGCCCTTGAAATGTCGATGCCAGATATCAACATGGCCCCTTCCGGACCGCTGGTAATTTCCTTACCCATTCAACAATGTACCCCGCCTGTTGTCGAGCGGATCAAAGAAATCTTGCGTTCACATCCAGGAAAACGAGAAGTTCATTTGCAATTAAATGACAATGGAAACAGCACCGTAATGAAGGTTGACGCATTAATCACATCATCGCCAAGTTTGAGCGCAGATCTGAAATCAATTTTGGGACCCAACTGCCTCGTTTAAATTGAGCGCCAAGGTATTGGGCTTAACCGTTACAATTGCCTAATGATTCGTACCGTTGACCTGCGCGGGCGAACCCTGTCTAAAGCCCAATACAACCTCGAACTTCCTCGGGCCACGCTCAATGTTGCAGAGGCGATGGTGTTAATCCAGCCGATTCTAGATCGAGTAAAAAATGGAGTTGAGGCAGATCTGATTGCCTTGGCGGAAGAGTTCGATGGTGTGACTCCAGCGAGTATTCGAGTTCCGCAGAAAGCACTTGATGAGGCATTGCTCCAATTAGATCCAGCGATTAGAACGGCATTAGAGCTTTCAATTATCCGAATAAAGAAAGTCCACAACGATCAAGTTCGAACAGATAAAACTACGACAGTTGTAGATGGTGGAACTATTACTGAAAAGTGGGTTCCAGTTGATCGTGTTGGACTCTATGTGCCTGGTGGCCGAGCCGTTTATCCCAGCAGTGTGATGATGAATGTTATTCCTGCGCAGATTGCACACGTTCAATCAATTGCTGTTGCATCACCACCGCAAAAAGAGTTCGGTGGATTGCCGCACCCAACAATTCTTGCAACGTGCGCACTCCTTGGAATTTCTGAAGTGTATGCAATTGGGGGAGCACAAGCGATTGCGCTCTTCGCTTATGGTATGGATGGTGTGTGTGAGAAGGCTGATCTAGTGACAGGACCAGGAAATATTTACGTGGCCGCTGCGAAACGTTCCTTACGTGGCGTCATTGGGATTGATACAGAAGCAGGCCCAACTGAGATTGCAATCCTGGCCGATTCATCAGCTATCGCAGCAGATGTGGCTGCAGATTTGATTAGCCAAGCAGAGCATGATGTGATTGCTGCAGCAGTACTCGTTACTGATTCACCCGAATTAGCAGCAGCGGTTGAAGCAGAACTTAAAATTCGAGTTAGTGCAACAAAGCACAGTGATCGGATCGCGATTGCTTTGTCTGGAGTCCAATCTGCAATTGCGCTAGTGGATTCAATTGAACAAGGCTTAGATGTAGTTAATGCATACGCTGCAGAGCATCTAGAAATTCAAACACGAAACGCACGCAGCGATGCTGCAAAGATTCGTAATGCCGGAGCAGTCTTTATTGGTCGTTTTTCACCAGTCTCACTTGGTGATTATTCAGCTGGTTCAAACCATGTATTGCCTACTGGTGGATGTGCCTGTCACTCAAGTGGATTATCTGTACAGACTTTCTTGCGCGGATTGCACTTCATTGAGTACGGTCAACAAGCATTTACTGACATCGTAGATACCGTAGTCACCCTTGCTAATGCTGAAGATCTACCGGCACACGGTGAAGCAATGACTGCACGCTTGGAGAACCTCGGATGAGTTGGCCAAGTTGGTTACCGCTGCGCGGAAACTTGCATCCACTATCACCATATGGAGCACCACAGGTTCCGGCACAAGCATCACTTAATACAAACGAGAATCCGTATTCACCATCACCTGCATTGCAAAAGGCAATTACCGATGCCGTTGCGAAGGTTGCTGCTGGCTTAAATCGCTATCCAGATCGAGATGCAACAGTTTTGCGAACCAAACTTGCCAGTTACATCAACGAACTCAGCGGTACTAAATTTTCTGCTGACAATATTTGGGCTGCAAATGGCAGTAATGAAATTATTCAATCAATTTTCTTGGCATTTGCTGGGGGACCTGTTCTTGGTTTTACACCGTCATATTCAATGCATCCTTTAATCGCCAAGGTGACAGATGCTCAGTGGATTGATGGCACACGCAACGCTGACTTTTCGCTAAACATTTCAACTGCGATCGTTGAAATTAAAGAGAACAAGCCACCTCTTACCTTTATTACAACACCTAATAATCCGACAGGTGGGGCAGTAACAATTGATGAGATTCAAATGCTGGCGGATGCGTGTAAGTCTGTTGGGGGATTGTTAGTTGTTGATGAAGCGTACGCAGAATTTTCACAGGAGATTTCTGCAGCAACCTTGATTGCTAATAACCCACATGTTCTTGTTATTCGCACAATGAGCAAAGCGTTTGCCTTTGCGGGTGCTCGTGTTGGTTACCTAGTCAGTGATGCAGCAGTTAAAGATGCAATGATGATTGTGCGCTTGCCATATCACTTGAGTGCATTGACACAAGCTGCAGCGCAGGTTGCCATCGATCACCGAGCAGAGTTGTTAGGTGGAGTTGCAACAATTATTGCTGCAAGAGAGTCTGTAGTTCAGGCGCTGCGCGACATGGGTCTGACCACTATTCCCAGCAGTGCAAACTTTGTTTTGTTCACTGGATTTAAGCAAGAATCGCCACAACTATGGGCGGCAATGCTAGAAAAGGGTGTTCTGATTAGAGATGTGGGATTATCAGGGTACTTAAGAGTCACAATTGGCAATGAAGCCGAGAACGCATTATTTATATCAGCCCTCAAAGAGCTCATTTAAAGGAGAACACCATGAGAACAGCGCGCGTTGAAAGAAAGACCAAGGAGTCACACGTACTCGTTGAGCTCAATCTTGATGGCCAAGGCGTCATCGATGTAGATACAGGCGTTCCTTTCTTTGATCACATGATGTCGCAACTGGGCAAGCACTCTGGTTTTAACTTAACTGTTAAGACAACTGGTGATGTTGATGTTGACTCACACCACACTGTTGAGGACACATCACTTGCTTTCGGCCAGGCACTTCGTGAAGCACTGGGCGATAAAGCAGGTATCCGTCGTTTTGGAGATTCCATGGTTCCTTTGGATGAGGTTTTAGTTCAAGCAGCGGTTGATCTTTCTGGTCGTCCATATTTAGTGCATCGTCAACCAGAAATCGTTGAACTTATCGGAACATTTGATACAACATTAGGTAAGCACATTTGGGAATCAATTGTTGCTGAAGCCCACATTGCTTTGCATATACGAGTTCTCGAAGGACGCAATGCGCACCACGTTTTTGAAGCACAGTTCAAGGCTGTTGCACGCGCACTACGCGATGCGGTTTCACTAGATGGCAGAGTCGCCGGAATTCCATCGACTAAAGGATCTCTTTGATAGCAATTCTTGACTACGGATCTGGAAATCTACGATCTGCAGAGCGTGCATTTGCAACTGCTGGTAAAGATGTCGTTGTTACATCTGATCGCGCCGTTGCGCTTGAAGCAGAAGGCTTAGTGGTTCCAGGTGTTGGTGCATTTGCTGCCTGCATGAATGGATTAAATGCCGTCGATGGCGCGGCAATCGTGCGCGAACGTTTAGCAAAAGAGCGTCCAACGCTAGGTATCTGCATTGGAATGCAAATCATGTTTAGCCAGGGCACAGAGCATTCTGATGGCGCACCACATGCAGGAATCGGAATTTGGGATGGAATTGTTTCGCAATTAGCTGCACCAATCTTGCCTCACATGGGTTGGAACACTATTGAAGCAGCTTCCACATCAACATTATTTGAGGGCGTCGAAGGGGAATCCTTTTATTTTGTTCATTCCTATGCTGCCAAAAAAGCTGTTGGAACAACACAGGCATGGAGCACACACGGTGAAAAGTTTCTTGCGGCGGTAGAAGATGGATACATCAGTGCAACTCAATTTCACCCAGAAAAGTCTGGTGCAGCTGGATTAGCGCTGATTAAGAATTGGGTGGATTCTCTGTGAGTTACTTGGAGTTATTGCCAGCAGTAGATGTCAAAGATGGCCGCGCCGTTAGATTAGTACAAGGCGAACTTGCTAAAGAAAGCATTTATGGGGCTCCATTAGATGTCGCACTCGAATTTCAAGCAGCTGGTGCTGAATGGTTACACCTTGTTGATTTAGATGCCGCCTTTGGCCGTGGGGAAAACTCAGCTCTATTGGCCGAAGTTGTTGGAAAGCTAGACATCAAGGTGGAGTTATCAGGTGGAATCCGTGATGATGAATCATTGAAGCGAGCATTGGCAACTGGTTGTCGCCGAGTTAATTTAGGAACAGCTGCGCTAGAAGATCCTGAATGGACTGCTCGAGTAATTGCAGAGTACGGGGATCGAATCGCAGTTGGTCTAGATGTGCGTGGCCATACCTTGGCAGCACGTGGTTGGACCAAAGAGGGCGGAGATCTATTTGAAACATTAGAGCGCCTAGATCGTGATGGATGTGCGCGCTATGTCGTTACAGATGTTGCAAAAGATGGAACATTAGCGGGACCAAATATTGAACTACTAAAATCAGTGTGTGCTGCAACAACAAAGCCGATTATTGCAAGTGGTGGAATTTCATCTTTAGATGACATCGCAGCTCTTGCTGCACTTCGCAGCGCTGGTGTTGAAGGCGCGATAGTCGGTAAGGCGTTATATGCCGGCAAGTTCACATTGGAGGAAGCGTTAAAGGTGAGCGGAAAATGACCTTATCTGTTCGCATCATTCCGTGCCTTGATGTAACAGATGGCCGGGTGGTTAAAGGTGTTAACTTCACAGATTTAGTAGATGCCGGAGACCCAGTTGAAATGGCATCGCTCTATAACCTAGAAGGCGCCGACGAACTAACCTTTCTAGATATTTCAGCAAGTGTTGCAGGACGCGAAACAACTTTAGATGTTGTTCGTCGTACCGCAGAGCAGGTGTTTATCCCGCTTACCGTTGGCGGTGGAATTAGAAGCGTTGAAGATGTGGACCGTTTGCTTCGTGCAGGTGCAGACAAAGTTTCAATTAACACATCGGCAATTGCACGTCCAGAATTAATTGCAGAAATTGCAGATCGTTTTGGTTCGCAGGTTCTTGTGCTCTCAGTTGATGCTCGTCGTGCTAATACTGAATCTGGTTTTGAAGTGACAACACATGGCGGACGAGAAAGTGCGGGGCTAGATGCACTTGCGTGGGTTGAAAAAGCTTGCGCGTTAGGCGTTGGTGAAATACTTCTTAATTCAATGGATGCTGACGGTACTCGTGCAGGGTATGACATTGGAATGATTACTGCAGTTCGGGCAGTTTCAAAGGTTCCATTGATAGCAAGTGGTGGAGCAGGAAGCCTTGAGGATTTCTCTGCAGCCCTTGATGCAGGTGCTGATGCGCTACTTGCAGCAAGCGTCTTTCACTTTGGTATTCACCGTATTGGCGATGTGAAGTCATACCTGGGTAAGCACAATTATCCAGTGCGCACGATGGCGCCACGTTAAGGCAGAATACGCACATGACGACAATTGATCCTCAAGTAGAGGCACTGCTCAAGGATCCAGCTGCATTGATTCCAGCAATTGTTCAGGATATTTCGAGTAATGAAGTGCTGATGCTTGCCTACATGAATTCACAATCGTTAGCTTTAACACTTTCAACTGGCAAAGCCACCTATTGGAGTCGCAGCCGAAACGAACTGTGGGTTAAGGGCGCAACATCTGGACATTTTCAGGATGTGCATTCTGTTTCATTAGATTGCGATGGAGACGCACTTTTATTAAAAGTGACGCAAACTGGAGCTGCATGCCATACGGGGGATCGCACCTGTTTTCACACACCGCTTGAATTAGGTCAGTAAATGAACCCGGTAATCAAATGAACTTGAGCGAGTTTCGCGCCTACGCAAAGGTTTCAAATGTCATTCCAGTTTCCAGACGGTTACTTGCAGATGGTGAAACTCCACTTGGTGTTTATCGAAAATTAGCTAAAAGCGCCGACAACACATTTCTACTTGAATCAGCAGAACACGGCGGAGCGTGGTCACGGTATTCATTTATTGGCGTGCGAAGTGAAGCAACATTAAGTGAAAGAGATGGCCTTGCCTATTGGCAAGGAATAGCACCTGCTGGTGCACCAACTGGAATTGATCCACTAGAAGCGCTCAGACTTTCTGCAGCACATCTGAAATCTCCGAAGATTGCAGGGTTACCACCACTGACAGGTGGCCTCGTTGGCTTTATGGGCTACGACGTTGTACGACGTTTGGAGCGATTGCCAGATTTAACAACAAAGGATATTCCTTTGCCTGAGCTTTCATTTATGTTAACAAGTGATTTAGCAGTGTTAGATCACAGCGATGGAACGATCACCTTAATTGCTAACGCGATTAACTGGGATGGAAGTGATGATCGCATCGATGAGGCATATGAATCGTGTGTGCAGCGTTTAGATCGCATGCAAGCAGATCTTTCAACTCCGCTATCAGGAGAGGCCGCAGAGATTCCTGATTTCTCACTTCCTAACTACGTTGGCAATATTTCAGGGGAGCAATTCAAGGAAAACATTCTTAAGGTCAAGGAAGAAATCCTGGCAGGAGAAGCATTTCAAGTAGTTTTGTCGCAGCGATTTGCCATGCCATGCAGCGCAGATGCAATAGATGTCTATCGGATGCTTCGCCTCAATAATCCATCGCCGTATATGTATTTGTTCCGCTTTACAGATGGAATCGAGATCGTTGGATCTAGCCCTGAAGCGCTTGTTAAGGTTAATCAAAAAGATGTGATGATCCATCCGATTGCAGGTACTCGCAAGCGTTCATCAAATCCCGAAGAAGATCATCGATTAGCCGAAGAGTTGCTTGCAGATCCAAAAGAGCGTGCGGAGCATCTGATGCTTGTTGATTTAGGCCGAAATGATTTAGGTCGAGTTTGTGCTCCAGGTACAGTAGAAGTTGTCGATTTCATGCATATAGAACGGTATTCGCATGTCATGCATATTGTTTCTACAGTTGTTGGCAAACTCGCTGATCAGGCTACCCCAGTCGATGCACTCTTTTCTGTATTCCCAGCGGGAACATTATCTGGTGCGCCAAAGCCTCGAGCGATGGAGATTATTGAAGAGTTAGAGACCACGCGCCGTGGAGTTTATGGTGGCATCGTTGGGTACATAGATTTCACGGGCAATATAGATACGTGTATCGCAATTCGAACAGCGTTGTTGCATCAGGGCACGGCATATGTTCAAGCAGGCGCAGGTGTTGTTGCTGATTCAGATCCCGAATCAGAAAACCAAGAATGTCGCAATAAGGCAGCAGCTGTTCTAACAGCAGTACATGCAGCTAATCGATTGGTGCACAATCATGAGTGATCTTTTGCCCATCGGCGTTGCTGCAGTGTGTGTTATGGCAATTGTTTTATTAGTGGCACGAAAGTTCACAATATCCTCTCGGTATGAACGTACTCCGCGCCAACTAAATTCTTGGTCAGCACTTGATAAAGGAATAGACCCAACTGAGGACCAAAAGCTGTGAGCGTCTTAGATTCAATCATCGAAGGCGTGCGCGAGGATTTAGCGACTAGACGTTTACCAATGTCGCAAATATTGGAAGCACTTGAGGTTGCCCCGTCGGTTCGAGATTGCTTAACGGCCTTATTGACGGAGGATATTTCGGTTATTGCAGAGGTAAAAAGATCTTCTCCCAGCAAAGGAGAACTTGCTCCAATTGCAGATCCTGCCGGTCTTGCAGCAAGTTATGCAGAAGCAGGGGCTGCGGTAATTAGCGTGTTGACCGAACAGCGTCGATTTGGCGGGACATTGGCAGATCTTGATGCAGTACGCAAAGCTGTCGAATTACCAATTTTGAGAAAAGATTTTATGGTTGATGAGTATCAGTTCTATGAAGCAAGGGCACATGGTGCAGATGTAATTTTGTTGATTGTTGCCGCTCTTAGCAAGAATCAATTAGATGACTATTTTCATTTATCCAAAGAGCTTGGCATGAGAGCGTTGATTGAAGTCCACACTCCGAGCGAACTAGAAAGTGCTCTTGAAATATCACCTGAAATTATTGGCGTTAATTCTCGCAATTTGAAAACACTAAATGTTGATGCACAAGCATTTGCCGAGCTGATTCCACAAATCCCAAGCAATATTGCCCGTGTTGCTGAATCAGGAATCGCTACACGTTCCGATGTCGAGTTCGCCCATGATCATGGGGCTACTGCAATTCTGGTCGGTGAGGCTTTAGTCCGCTCAGGAAATCCAAATGTTGCGATGGCCCAGTTGCTCGGTAGGCTTGCTTAATGATTACTGAAGGCCACTTCGGAGAGTACGGTGGCCGTTTTGTCCCAGAAGCTCTCATTGGCGCGCTGGAGGAGTTAGAGGCTGCACATTATGCGGCGCAAAAAGATCCAGCATTTATCGCCGAACTCGCAGAACTTCATCGCACCTACACCGGTCGCCCAAGCATCATCACTGAAGCAAAGAGATTTGCCGAGCACGCAGGTGGGGCTCGAATCTTTTTGAAGCGCGAAGATCTCAATCACACGGGAAGCCACAAGATTAATAATGTTTTAGGCCAAGCACTATTAACAAAGCGCATGGGTAAAAAGCGGATCATCGCCGAAACCGGCGCAGGTCAACATGGAGTTGCATCCGCAACAGCGGCAGCGTTAATGGGACTTGATTGCGTTGTCTACATGGGAGAAGAAGACACCCGACGCCAGGCACTAAATGTTGCACGAATGAAGCTGCTTGGTGCACAAGTCGTTCCAGTTACATCTGGATCTAAAACATTAAAAGACGCAATAAACGAAGCCATGCGTGATTGGGTGACTAATGTTGCAGACACTCACTACATGCTAGGTACTGTGGCAGGACCACATCCTTTTCCAACGATGGTTCGTGACTTTCACAAAATAATTGGCGATGAAGCACGCGAACAAATGCTTGCACTAACTGGAAAACTGCCTGACGCAGTCCTTGCGTGTGTTGGCGGGGGATCAAATGCAATTGGAATTTTTAATGCATTCATTCCTGATGCAGATGTTCGACTAATCGGTTTAGAAGCCGGTGGAGATGGCGTTGAAACTGGGCGCCACGCTGCAACGATCACTGGTGGATCACCTGGTGTCTTGCACGGAACACGTTCGTACGTTTTGCAGGATAAGAATGGTCAGACAGTTGAGTCGCATTCGATTTCTGCAGGTCTTGATTACCCAGGCGTTGGACCCGAGCACGCATATCTTCATGACATTGGTCGTGCCGAATACCGCGCGATCAATGATGATGCGGCAATGGCCGCCTTTGAACTTCTCTGTAAAACTGAGGGAATTATTCCTGCGATAGAAACAGCACATGCACTTGCTGGCGCGTTGGATATCGGCAAAGAACTAGGGCCACATGCCAATCTGTTGATTAATTTGTCTGGCCGTGGTGATAAAGATGTGCAGACCGCTGCTGAATACTTTGGAATACCTTTGTAATGACCCAATTAGATGCAGTGATGGCAAAGGTTCGCGCGGAAAATCGCGCGGCATTAATTGCTTACATTCCTGCTGGCTTTCCTTCGCAGGATGGGTGCGCCAAAGCAATTAAAGTGCTCGCCGACGCTGGAGTCGATGCCATTGAAATTGGTTTCCCGTATAGCGATCCAGTGATGGATGGTCCAGTAATTCAAGAAGCGGCCGACATATCTTTGAAAGGTGGCACACAAGCTGCCGATGTCTTTGCTGCGCTCAAGGTTGCATCAGATACCGGAGTTGCGGCTGTTGTAATGACCTATTGGAATCCAATTGCACGGTATGGAGTCGAAAAATTCGCGCAATCGATTGCAGATAATGGTGGATCAGGAGTAATTACTCCTGACTTAACAATCGAAGAGTCAGATGAGTGGATTGCAGCAACCAAGAAAAGTGGAATTAATCCTATTTATGTTGTCGCACCAAGCACGAAGGATGAGCGCCTAAAAGGAGTGACTGCAAAAACAGGTGGATTTGTTTATGCCGCAAGCATGATGGGCGTTACCGGAACCAGAAGTACAGTTGCTTCAAGTGCGAGTGAACTGGTTGCGCGCGTTCGGACTGTGACTGACTTGCCAATTTCAGTTGGTCTTGGCGTTTCCACTCGTGAACAAGCAAAGTCATTAGCAGCTTATGCCGACGGCGTGATTGTTGGTTCAGCTTTTATCAAATTATTACTTGATGCACCTTCAGAACAAGCAGGATTAGATGCAATTTCAAATCTGGCTAAAGAGTTAGCACTTGGAGTGCGAGAGGGACGATGAGAGAAATGAATACGCGTTATCAACCATATGTAACCTTGCTTGCGCGTTTACTGCTTGGTGGAGTTCTGCTTGTTGCTGGAGGTTTAAAAGTTACCAAGCCAACGGATTCAGCAAATGCAGTGGCAGCGTATAAATTATTACCGACAAATGTGGCTCATCTTTTTGGTTACGCGTTGCCATGGCTAGAGGTTGCTTTAGCTGTACTTTTAATTGTCGGAATCTTGATTCGCCCAGCGGCACTTATAGGCGGATTTATTATGGTCGTCTTCACAGCAGCGATCGCCTCTGCATGGGCTCGCGGCCTGTTAATTGACTGTGGATGCTTTGGGGGAGGCGGGGAAATAGACCCTTCTTTGGCGGCGCAGGTACATAGGACCTATTTCATAGAAATAATGCGCGATTTAGGTTTGGCTCTGGCAGCTCTTTATCTGTACTTTTTCCCCTACGGAAAGTTATCCATCGAAAAAGCAGCACCTTCAACTAAGGAGTAAGAATGGCAAAGCAACAAGCAAAAAGCGGTGACAACATAACTCGCTGGATTGTTATTGCGATGGTTTCGCTAGTGGTTGTAACAGGTGTGGTTTTTTCAATGGTGAGCCAAAGTAGTAAGGAAAATGCGTCAATCGCTGCATTAGATGGAACAAAATTGCAGCCAGCTATTTCTTCGTCAATCGATGTTAAGAATGGCTCGGCAATTGTTTTAAATCCTGGAATGACCAAGGTCATAGATATTTGGGAAGACCCACAGTGTCCTGTGTGCAAAAACTTTGAGGATGCGATCGGTGGTTATGTAGATTCGCTGATCCGTGAAAAGAAGGCAACGGTTCGATTCCATGTCCTTTCATTCTTGGGTGATGAATCTGTCCGTGCGGCGAATGCCTCTTTCTGTGCAGCAGATGAAGGGCAATATCTTGATTTTCACCATGCTTTGTACGTGGTTCAATCTCCGCTAGAGAACTCTGGTTTCTGGAGCAATGACAAGTTAATTTCCATCGGCAAAAAAATCGGTCTGAAGTCAAAGAAGTTTGAGGATTGCGTTACCAAGGAATCAAAGATTGATCTCGTTAAGGCAAATTATGAATCAATGTCAAAGTTTGGCGTTCAGGGAACTCCGACAATCTTTATCAACGGCAAGCTTTGGGAACGTACTAGCAATTCATTTGATGTCGGGGAATTTAGTACAGCTGTAGAGGCTGGCTAAACTTTGATGGTTGCCTTTCCAACGCCAAGTAAATTGGCGTTGGAAATTGGGCCTTTAACAATTCATTTCTATGCACTCTGCATTATTGTCGGCGTTGCTGTCGCAATTTGGTTAGGCGATAGAAGATTTCGGGCGGCAACTCCATTTGGTGAAGGAGTTGTATCGGAGGTTGCCATTGCAGCAGTTCCGGCTGGTGTAATTGGTGGACGTATTTATCATGTGATTTCTTCACCTTCAGCTTATTTTGGTGCGCACGGCAGTCCAATCGATGCACTAAAAATTTGGCAAGGCGGTTTAGGGATTTGGGGAGCCATTTCTTTAGGTGCCCTGGGTGCGTATGTTCGATACAGATCAATGCGAAGAAGTATTGATTTACCATCGTTTTCGATTTTTCTAGATGCGTTAGCACCTGGAATTTTGTTTGCCCAGGCAATTGGTCGCTTTGGTAATTGGTTCAATGGCGAACTATTTGGCCGCCCTTTGGATACATGGTGGGCACTTGATGTTCCATCCAGATTTCGCCCAATCGGATATAGCGAATTTGAATCGTTTCATCCGACATTTTTGTATGAGGCAATCTGGTGCGTTCTTGTTGCAACGCTCCTGATGAAATTTGGGAAATCACTCAGATCTGGGCAGGTTTTTGCGGCCTATGTAGCTGCTTACTGTTGTGCTCGATTTTTTATCGAACTCATCCGGATTGATTCGGCAAATACCATCGCCGGATTGCGGGTGAATGTTTGGGTGAGCATGATGATGGGATTGGGAGCTGCTATCACCTTCTTCCATCGTGGCTCAAGAAAGAATTCATAGTTTTCAGGTAGGCTGACCGAATGGCACTGGAAGAGGTTCATAAGCGCAACCTGCAGCACAGAACACATCGAGCAGGCTGGTTACGTGCGGCAGTCCTTGGTGCAAACGATGGACTGGTGTCGACCGCATCGTTGATGATTGGTGTCGCAGCGGCTGGAAAAAATGATTTTCTTGTTACCGCTGGTATCGCAGGCATTACTGCGGGCGCTATGTCTATGGCGGTTGGTGAGTACGTTTCAGTGCGCTCCCAAAACGATGTTGAAGAATCAGATCGTTTATTAGAAATAGAACATCTTGCGGTAGATCCAGATGGTGAACTACAAGAGCTGCAACACATTTACATTAATCGTGGCTTAACTCCTGAATTAGCGCTACAGGTTGCACTTGAAATGCATCGCAAAGATCCGCTGGAAGCTCACCTACGTGATGAACTTGGACAACATCCTCATACAAAGGCCAGACCAGTGCAGGCGGCGATTGCATCAGCGATTTCATTTACAGCTGGGGGCTTGATTCCATTTCTAGGAGCGTTTGCTCCAAGCCTTGGGGCTAAGGCATGGAGCATTGTTATCTTCACATTAGGTGGCTTAATCCTGACCGGAATTATTAGCGCTCGAACCTCTGGGTCAAAGGTATTGGCTCCAACGGTTCGAGTGTTGATCGGTGGCTGCTTGGGTATGGCCATCACTGCTGCAATCGGACAAATTGCCAATATCTCTGGTATCTAAATAGCCAATTCCGAGGCTTCCCTTTTACCTGCTTGTTGCTACGCTTTCGCACTAAGAACGACCCGGGCCAAGGATGTCCCTATTCACGAAGGATCATCCCGTAGGAGCACCGCGCATGGCACTTGCTTCCAATTATCCACAAGCACAAGGGCTCTACAACCCTGCCCAAGAACATGATGCTTGTGGAGTTGCCATGGTTGCGACGCTCAACAAAGTTGCAACGCATGACATTGTTGCAAAGGCATTAACAGCTCTTCGTAACATGGAACACCGTGGTGCATCTGGTGCTGAACCAGATAGCGGTGATGGTGCCGGAATATTGATTCGTGTCCCAGATGCTTATTTCCAAGCAGTTGTTGCGTTCAAACTCCCAGCAGCTAATGCCTATGCAACTGGTATTGCATTTGTAGCACAAGGGGCAGATGTAAAGGCTGATATCGCAAAAATTGCAGAACAAGAGGGCTTAGTTGTTCTTGGTTGGCGAGAAGTGCCAATTAACTCTTCTTCATTAGGTAAGACGGCGTTGTCTGTTATGCCTGATTTTCAACAATTGTTTATCGCTGGCAAAAATGGCGAGACTGGCATTTCATTAGATCGCCTTGCGTTCTGTTTACGCAAGCGTGCCGAACATGCACTAGATCTGTACTTCCCATCATTGGCATCGCAAACCATCGTATACAAGGGAATGCTCACAACCGGGCAACTTGAAGAGTTTTTTCCAGAACTATCAGATGAGCGCGTAGTTTCACCTTTGGCATTAGTCCACTCACGTTTTTCTACAAATACTTTTCCTTCCTGGCCACTTGCGCACCCATATCGATTTATTGCTCACAATGGTGAAATCAATACTGTTAAGGGAAATCGCAATTGGATGCGCGCTCGCGAGTCTTTGCTTGCTAGCGATGTAATCCCAGGTGACCTCAAGCGTTTATTCCCTATTGTTGAAATGTCTGGTTCAGATTCTGCATCTTTTGATGAAGTTCTCGAATTGCTGTGCTTGGGCGGACGATCATTACCTCATGCTGTCTTAATGATGATCCCTGAAGCCTGGGAAAACCATGCTTCAATGCCGCAGAATCGTCGTGATTTCTACGCATTCCATGCTTCGATGATGGAGCCTTGGGATGGTCCAGCATGCGTGACATTTACTGATGGACATCAAGTTGGAGCGGTACTGGATCGAAATGGTCTACGTCCTTCGCGATATTGGGTGACTAAAGATGGGCTCGTGGTTCTTGCATCTGAAGTTGGCGTACTTGATATTCCAGCTGAAAACATTGAGCGCAAGGGTCGATTGCAGCCAGGAAAGATGTTCTTAGTTGATATTGAGCAAGGTCGCATTATTGAAGATGGCGAAATAAAAGATGAACTGGCTAATGCCGCACCTTATAAAGATTGGTTGCATGCTGGGTTGGTAAAGCTCAGTGATCTTCCATCTCGTGAGCATATTGTTTATCCGCACTCTTCAGTTGTTCGTCGCCAACGCGCATTTGGATACACAGAAGAAGATCTCCGTATCCTTGTAACACCGATGGCGAAAAACGGAATGGAAGCACTCGGATCGATGGGAACAGATACTCCTATTGCGGCACTTTCTGACAAGCCACGTTTAATCTTTGATTATTTCTCACAACTATTCGCACAGGTTACTAACCCACCATTAGATGCAATTCGGGAAGAGCTCGTAACAAGTCTTGGAACATCTATGGGACCAGAACACAACTTGTTGGATCCAGGTCCGATTAGTTGTCGTCAAATTTCATTAGCATTTCCCGTAATCGATAATGATGAGCTTGCAAAGATCATTCACGTCAACGCTGATGATGACTACCCAGGTTTGAGTGCACATGTTGTTCGTGGTTTATTTAGTATTGCAGACGGGGGAGATTCGCTGCGTGATCGTCTCAAAGAGATCATGGCCGAAGTTTCGCAAGCAATCAACGATGGTGCTCGCATAATTGTTTTATCTGATCGAGATGGCGATGCTGAGAACGCACCGATTCCATCGCTACTTCTGACATCTGCTGTTCATCACCATTTGATTCGCGAAAAGACTCGCACCAAGGTTGGTTTGGTTGTTGAAGCTGGTGATGTGAGAGAAGTTCACCACGTGGCACTTCTTATTGGATATGGCGCGGCATGTGTTAACCCATACCTTGCTATGGAGTCTGC
>CAIJHZ010000061.1 GCA_903820565.1 uncultured Actinomycetes bacterium | reverse complement strand
GGACAGCTATGGCGGCACGTTAATTGTTATCTCTCACGATCGATACTTCCTAGAACGAGTATGCGATCGCTTTGTTGGATTACTAGGTGACAAAAAAGTGCGAGATTTGCCACGCGGGGTAGATGAATATCTTGAACAACGTGCAGAAGCCTTGAACTCAGTTACAACAGTTGTCAAAGAGAAGAAAAGTTCAAATGCTGCTGAGCAGCGACAACTAAAGAAGGATCTAACACGCCTAGAACGTCAGATGGAAAAGTGCAATCTTGCAATTGCGGGTTTAACTGCAGAACAGGAAACCGCGGCCTTTGATGCGGAACGTCTGATTGCCATAGCGTCAGAGCTTCTAGTTTTGAGCGCAGAGGCGGCAAAACTTGAGGAAGATTGGCTGCAGGTCACGCTTTCACTAGAGGGTTGAGATAAAATCGCGCCATGAACAAAATTTCGCAGGCTGTAGAAATAATTCTCTTCCGTTCCCGTTTTTTATTGGCGCCACTTTACTTGGGGTTAGTCGGGGCGTTAGTCCTTCTGTGCTTTCGCTTCGTAATTGAGTTCTATCACTTAGCGAGACACATTGGAGAAGCAACACCACAAAGCTTTACATTGGACCTGTTGGCGTTGCTGGACCTAACACTTTTAGCAAACTTGATATTGATGGTGATTTTCGCAGGGTATGAAAACTTTGTATCTCGAATCGATGTGGCGACAGAATCACAAGATCGCCCACACTGGATGGGGACAATTGATTTCAGTGGACTAAAGATCAAATTAATTGGTTCACTTGTCGCAATTTCAGTAATTGAACTATTAAAAGATTTTATTGAGCTATCTGGGCAAGACCATGTTGGCGGCGGAACTAAGTGGAGAATCCTTATTCACTTAACTTTTGTTGCATCTGGTGTTTTATTCGCACTAATGGATTGGATCGCAGATAAGCGCGAGTTCCACGGCACACATAAGTAATTGTTCACCAAGTTTTTCCTTTAGCGTTCCCATCCGTACCTAATCTGTTTCCTCTTAATCCTTGAGAATTGGCCCACACCTTCACACAGGAAATGGGAACAATGAAACTCAAGAAGAGCATCATTGCGGTTGTCGCAATCGCACTAGTTGGTTCTTTGAGCGCTGCAACGTGGCCTACAAAGAAGCCTATTTATATGATTTCAACTAATAGCGCAGTATCAATAAACCCAATTGCCACCACAGGCGATGTTATTGGGGGAACAGTAATCCGTGGAATTCCAGATGGAATGGGCGCGTTCGATAATGGACGTGGTGGAATCACATTGCTTGCAAACCATGAAGTTTCTATAACTGACAAGGTTGCGCTTCGTAGTAAGTCAGACACGGGGCAATGGGGCGTATCAATTACCTCAATGAATTACAGCCCATCTGCTCGCGCAATTACTTCTGCGTCTCCGTTGTTCCACGATATTCAGTATTGGAACTATAAGACAGGCAAGTATCAGGACACACCTATTGGCGGAGAAGCCAGTGGCGCAGCAACAGGATCATTTGGCTGGGGAATCAGCCGCTTCTGTTCAGCAACATTTACTCCAGCTGGAACTTTCATGTACAACGGAGTTGGTTACGAGGGCTCACTATTCACAACTGGTGAAGAGGTCGGCGATAGCTCACGTGGGTTCGCATTTGATATGGAAGGTCATGGCTACCAGCTTCCACGTATGGGAATGATGTCTTTTGAAAACATTATCCCGACGTTAAAGCCAGGAATTAACACTGTTGCGATGGCTAATGAAGATGGTTCTGCGACTGACAGTCAACTGCACATGTACATTGGCAAGAAGCAGACAACTGGTTCTGCTGTTGACAAGGCTGGCCTTACAAATGGTGATTTATATGTATTAAACGTACCAACCGTTGCTGATGACAATATTTTCCGAACAACAATTGCAAAGTCAACACCAGTAGATGCAACATTCAAGAAGATCGAATGGAACACAGATGTAGCAGGTTTTGCAAAGGGTGCACGCGATAATGGATTTAGATTCTCACGTATCGAAGATGGACAATGGGATCCAAAAAACCCAGATGTTTACTACTTCGTTACTACTGAATCAAATAAAGATCCTGTTGCGACAAAGGAAAATCCTTCAGAGCCAGGAATTGCTCGTGATGGTGGAGGACTTTGGCGCCTTACATTCAAGGATGCACAAAACCCCCTTCTAGGCGCAAAGCTTGAGCTGCTTCTAAATGGCGGTGAAGCTCCATTCCTAAGTAAGCCTGACAACATGACAATTACAGATGACGGAGTCATCCTGCTTCAGGAAGATCCAGGTAACAACGCACACGTTGCGCGTGTAGTTGCATACCGAATCAAGGATGGAAAGTTAGCAACTATTGCAACTTTTGATCCTAAGTACTTCACGGCATCAGGATCAAACTTCATGACCGTTGATGAGGAATCAAGTGGAATCATCGATGCAACGAAGTTACTTGCAAAAGGAAATGACAAGAACTCTTACTTCTTCTTGAACGCGCAGATTCACACATACAGCGGCGTAACTGTCGTTGATCCAGGCGTTAAAGGTGCAACAACACCTTCACGTCCGGATCTAGTGCGAACAAATGCTGGCAAGAGGACAACTGTTGATAATGCAGCGGTTGAAGGCGGTCAGTTCTATGTTCTAACAGTTACTGATTGGAACACAGTCTTCGGTGGCTAACTAATCGAAAAAGCAAAAGCCGGGTGGGCTACGAGGGTCTCGCCCGGCTTTTGCTTTTCTTGATAACCTCGCACAATGCGTTTAGATTTTTTAGCAGCCCTATCTGGGGCGATGATTGCCCTGCAAGCGCGCGCCAATGGAGAGCTTTCACATCGATTAGATAACGGACTTCAAGCGGCCCTGGTTTCCTTTGGCTCAGGTTTATTAATAATCCTACTGATCACGCCCTTCAGCCGGCACATCAAAGAGGGAATTACGAACCTGCGTACGGCAATTGCCAATAAAGAAATAGCTCGGTGGAAATTACTTGCAGGCGCACTTGGTGGAAGCTTCGTTGCTATACAGACACAGATCGTTCCACTCATTGGTGTTGCGATATATTCAGTCGCATCAATTGCGGGGCAAACTGCGATGTCATTAGTAGTTGATCGAATTGGCTTAACTGGTGGCGGCAAGAAGTTAATCTCACCTCGTCGCGTAATGGCAGCGATACTAACTGTTTTCGCAGTACTTATATCAGTGTGGGATCGGATCGATGCTAACGATCTTTCAATGCTCGCAGTAACGGCAGGTTGTATTGCAGGTGCTGTCGTTGGCATCCAGCGTGCGTTAAATGGCCAGATCAACGAGCATTCACATCAGAGTTTTACAACATCATTGCTGAACTTCATTACAGGTACTACTTTTCTAGTAATTCTGATTCTTGCAAGTGTCGCACTTGGGAAAAATCAATTGTCACCCTTGCCAGCTGGCCCATGGTGGATTTATACAGGTGGAGTAATTGGTGTCATTTACATCGCATTTACATCAACAATTGTTCAACACTTAGGAGTTTTAACCTTCACATTATTTAGTGTCGGTGGCCAATTAGCTGGGTCTCTAATTATTGATTTAGTTTCACCAACTGATGGAGTGAGCGTCAGTGCTTATTTAGTTACAGGACTTGCGATGACGTATGTAGGTGTTATCGCCGG
>CAIJHZ010000060.1 GCA_903820565.1 uncultured Actinomycetes bacterium | reverse complement strand
TGGGGGAATAGCTAGCAGGGCTTTCGCCGAATGGCAGCGAGAAACAAGCCTGCCGGAATCAGGTCTTTAGTCTATGGGGTGGGCAAGGGTAAAGCCCGCATTGAGGGTTTGAGCGTGTCTGAAGAACCTTAAATAGGCAGCTGATTGAAGTTAGGGTGGCCTAGACCAGGCTGAGCATGAGCGCCTTTTTGGCCGCTTCCTTGCGATCGCTCACGGCTAGCGCTTGGTAGATGCGCATGGTCTCGTGGCGGATCGTCGAAACTGAAAAGCCGAGCTCGGTGGCAAGCTCGTGGTTGGTCTTGCCTTCGACCATGCCGCGCAGGATCAAAATCTGACGCTGGCTCAGCTGGCCGCTGCCGGCATCCCGAGAATCGATCGGAAGGATGATTCCCCCCATGCCGCTGCCAATCGGGCGGGTCAAAAAGGACAGGTACAGCGCCAAAGGAACGCTTAGGTCGTCAATAGCTTCGGCGGTTCGGTGCTTATCTGCTTCGCTGACCGGATTATGAAACTGAATGATCAGATAGCCCTGAATAACGCCGCGGTCCCGCAATGAGCTGACGTGCATTGTTGAATCTGAGGTCCAGTGCAACTTCGATTCGCCCTTGATGATGCGCACGTCTTCGGCATCAATTGATCGCCATTCTTCACTGGGAATATTTCGATTGCGATAAAGATCTGCATCGGCATATCCGAACTGACCGAGAACGGTTATTGAATCATCGTTATTCACACGGCCAAAACGAACGCCCAGCACTGAGAATTCAGCAAGGTATTCAGTTCCAAGCGCTCGTGCAATTTCTTCTGTTGTTGGATGGTAACTAAGCCATTCGATAAATTTGCGAATAATCGGCATTATTGATTCCAGTACATGTTCAATGAACAGTTCAATAACTGGACTAGCCGTTTACTCTCCATGGGCTAAATGTATGGGCATTGACTTGTCATTGTGAATAAACGCTGTTAGATGACCAATCAAACCCAATCCTGGCCAGGGGTGATCTTTCGTGCCTAAATCCGCAGCGCGGTGCTAGAACGCTCAATGATCTGTGGCTGAAAGACCACATGTTGATGTACATGCTCATTGCCAGCTGATAGCTCAGAGACCATTTGATTACCCATCGTCACGCCTAATTGATACGGCGTCTGCGAAACAGTTGTCAGTGGCACTAGGGCAGATTCTGCATAGGAGACATTGTCATATCCCAGTACTGAAATCTGGCCAGGCACTGGGATCCCAACTTTATGGAAATAATTCATGACTCCAAGTGCAAGAGCGTCATTGCCAGCAAAAATCGCATCAGGTAGTGGACCCCGCGCAATTATGTCGGGGGCAATGCTTTCACCCGCCAAGAAATCTAGAGAAGGAGAAGACATTACATCTAGTTGAACCCCCAACTCTTGGGCAGCTTGGGTAATGCCTACAAAACGTTGATTACTTTGGTGGTGGCTATCTGGACCAGAAACCCACAATATTTTTTTATGCCCAAGTTGGTGAAGAAATTCAAGACCTATATATCCACCCCGGACTTGATCAATCGAGACCGAACATTGCTCTGGATGTTCATCAGTTTGTGAAATATATCCAACGCGCACATTCTTATCGATAAACTTTTCAAAAACCTGATTGCGAGGACCAATCGGCGAAATGATCACACCTTTAAATCCTGCATCAATCATTGTTGTTAAAAGTTGTAACTCGACTTCAGAGTCTTCGCGACTATATCCAACTAAAACACAATGCCCAGTTTTGGCAATTGCATCTTCTATACCTTGCGTCAGCTCCGCATAAAAAGGAGCATCGCTGAGCGGCAAGATCACACCAATAACGCAAGAATCAGCGTTCTTGCTTTTCATCGTTCTATCAGGAATGAATCCAAGCATGTCGATTGCATGACGCACTTTAAGACGAGTTTCTTCAGAAACATTCGCAGGTCGGTTCAGAACATTAGAAACAGTACCGACCGAGACATGCGCCTGTTTTGCTACATCGCGTAGGCTTGGCTTCTTGTTCACGCCTCAAAGATACCCATAGGAGCAGTATTTTTCTCACTCGAATCCTTTCGATATTCCTGCAGATTGACTACAGTTTGTGATTATGGCGAAGAGGTTAATCGGGGCTAATCCGCACGCAGAGATCACAATCGACCAAGTAGCCAAGGCCGCCAAGGTAAGTCCAGCAACTGTCTCTCGCGTTCTTAACGGAACAGCCAAAGTCTCTGCCGAAAAAGAAAAAGCGGTTCGCAAAGCCGTTGCAAAGTACAACTTCACTCCTAATGCAACTGCGCGTCGTTTAGCTGGTGGACGGAGCGGTTTGATTGCTTTGTTGATGGAAGAATCCAGCGAAGAGTTTTTCCTTAATCCTTTTTGGGGACAGGTAGTTCAAGGATTTTCTACCGCAATTACCGATGCTGGTCTGCATCCGATGTTATTAATTAGACCAAAAACCGGAACAGAAGATTCACTATTTTCTACCTTGCAAGCAGGTCAACTGGATGGAATCGCAATATTTAGTTGGCATAGACCTTTAAAGAGTTTTGAAAAGATGTTAGACCCAAAGATAGCGGTTGTATTTGGTGGCGATCTTGGTGGATCTAAAAAATATCCCTACGTAGATGTAGACAATGTAAAAGGCGGCTACTTGGCAACGAAGCATCTGCTTGATGCTGGATGTAAAAACATTGTCACAATTACTGGTGACTTAAAGTTGCAATCTGGGCGCGACCGTTTAGAGGGATATGAAAAAGCAATCACTAGTGCGGGACTAAAGATAAATGATCAATTAATTATCCATGGGGATTACACCCAATCAAAAGCTGAAGAGCTAACTCACCAATTGCTAAAGAAGAAAATTAAATTTGATGGTGTCTTTGCCGGTAATGATTTATCGGCACTTGGCGCTATGAATGTCTTATTTCAAAACGGAATTTCTGTGCCTAGTAAGGTCAAGGTTGTTGGTTTTGATGATTCACCAATTGCCAGCAGAAATCACCCTTCGATAACAACAATCAGGCAGCCAATCAGAGAATTAGGTGCACAAGTTGCACACAGCCTTTTAGCGATTTTAGATGGCGAAGAAGTCGAGGACAAAGTCTTGGATGTTAAATTAATAAAGCGTCAATCATCTGGCGCTAAATAGCGGTATTCGTCGCGATAATCTCTTTGTATTTCTTGAAGCTTGTCTTTGGAGTGCGCTCAAAAGTTTCATAATCAACATGCACGATTCCAAAACGCTTGGCATATCCTTCGGCCCATTCAAAGTTATCAAGTAGCGACCAGGCAAAATATCCCTTAACTGGTACACCTTCTGCGATCGCCTTTTGCAATGACTGTAGGTGGGCTACTAAATATGCGGTGCGCTTTGGATCGATAACTTCGCCGTTTACTTTCACATCATCGTATGAAGATCCGTTTTCAGTAATCACTAGGTAAGGAATCTTTGGCCAATCCTTGTGTACGCGCTGTACTAAATTACCCAGACCTTCGGGGGTAACAACCCAACCCATTGCAGTTAAATCATTAGCTAAATGTGCTGGCGCTGAGCTATCTGCGCGCTGCGGGAAGGGCATAAAGCCACCTTCGATCGCTGGCTTATCTTCAGGGCGCGGGGAACGAGCAAAACCATCGCAATAGTAATTAATACCTAAGAAATCTGGCACAGCAATAAGCAATTGATCGTCGCCAGGCAAAACGACTCGGCTAAGCATTTCGCCGTAGCAATCAACTAGATTTTGTGGATATTTTCCAGTTGAAAATGCATCAATCCACCAGCGGTTTAGATTGGAATCATTGAGCGCTGCAAAATCAACTACTTCTTGATCATTGGGTGACTCGTTATGAATATTGTTCATATTTACAGTCAGACCAACTTTTGCGTTTGGTCGCACATTTTTGATTGCGCGGGTAGCAGCTGCGTGTGCCAAAGCGGTGTGATGACTTGCCGCAACAGCTAAATTGAAATCTTTTTTACCTGGGGCATGAACTCCATTGGAATAACCCAGCCATGAAACACACCATGGTTCGTTAATCGTAATCCAGGTCGTGATTCGATCACCAAATGCTTCGGCACAGGCTGTTGCATACTTTTCGAATGCATCTACAACATCACGATGTGCCCAGCCACCTTTGTCTTCAAGTGTTTGTGGTAAATCCCAGTGGTACAAAGTGACCATTGGTTCGATCCCTGCAGCAACAAGTGCGTTGATTAAACGATTGTAAAAATCAAATCCTCGTTCTTCTCGTACTGAATCACCATTAGGGAAAAGGCGAGGCCAAGCAATAGAAAATCGGTAGGCACTAACTCCAAGATCTTTCATGATGGCGATATCTTCATCAAATCGGTTGTAGTGATCACAAGCCTGATCACCGGTATCACCGTTTACTACCTTGCCAGGTGTCTTTGAAAATGTATCCCAGATGCTTGCACCACGGCCATCCACATCAAATGCGCCTTCAATTTGATAACTTGCAGTCGCAGTTCCCCAAATGAAATCTTCTGGAAAATGTGAACTCATGTCGTGGATATCCAATCTGCGCAGTTCAGCGAACAAAGCTTTTGTGATGTAGTAAATGGCAAGAAAACGCTCCTGTAGTCTACTGAAAGCGGTTTCATAAGCAATACTGTAGCCTAGTTAAATTCCAAACTTTAGGAGAATTCATGACCAACGAGCCAGCACTATCGCTTTTGTGGTCTGAAGAGTTTGCAGACCACCATGGTGGTCACCTGCTAGAAGATATCTGGAATTTTGATATCGGTGATGGCGCATCTGCTGGTTTGGTGGGGTGGGGAAATAACGAGCTGGAGTACTACACACACGATTCAGTCAGTATCAATGGGAACTTACTTATTACGGCACAGAGAGTCACCCTTGATTCAGGGCTGACCTGTTATTACGGTCCTGCGCAGTGGAAGAGTGGAAAGATTCATACCGCTGGCAAAATTGGATTTAAACATGGTCGCATCGAGATCAACGCCAAGATGCCCAGCGGTGTCGGCACCTGGCCAGCGTTGTGGTTATTGGGAGCAAACCTGCTTGATGGAGTTGCCTGGCCACATTGTGGGGAAATAGATATTTTGGAAAATACTGGTGCACATCCCTTTCAAGTACAGGGAACAATTCATGGTGATCAGTACTTCGGTGAAAATGGTTTAACCAAGATTATTCAATCACCAACAACCCTTTCTAGTGATTTTCATACCTACTCGATTAACTGGACTGCTGATGCTATCGAATGGTTTTTTGACGACCTTTGCTACAACACAATCAAGAGAGCCGATGTTGAATCACAGGGTAAGCCATGGCCATTTAATCAAGAGTTCTACTTGATCATGAACTTAGCAATTGGTGGCTGGTTTGCCGGAGAAGTAGACCCAGAATTAGACAGTGCACAGCTGCAGGTTAATTCAATTAAGTATTACTCAGTAGATGGCATTGGCCAACTAATCCTGCATTAATGCTTTATTACTTCTCCAACACCATTAATTGTGGAAAATCTGATCCAATCAAAACTTATATTTGCTTGCTTTAAACCGGGTTCGATCGTTCCGCCAAGGTTTCCACCCATTGCCAAGTTAACAACTAAGTAAAATTCATGGTCAAAAACCCAGTCTTTATCCTTCTTTTGCTGACTTCCGAATAGAACACCATCAACGTACCAATCAACACTTTCGGGCAACCAGTCCACTGCGTATGTGTGATATTCATTGGCAAAACCATTCGGCATATCAACCGTTGTGCCGCGTCCACCGAAGCCACCAGATAGTAATCCGTGGAAATATCCGTAAGCAGTATTAGGTGCTTTACCAACCAACTCGGTCACATCAATTTCGCCACACCATGGCCAAATTCGAGTATCAATATCAGCGCCCAACATCCAGAACGCGCCCCAGGTTCCAGAACCTACTGGGCCCTTGATTCGTGCTTCTAATCGTCCGTACTTAAATCCAACTTTATCTTTTGTGATGTATTTAGAACTTATCCATTCGCATGGAGTTTTGTAATAACAGTTGTATTCATTTGCACCCGTTGTTGTTGCGTCAATTTGTAGGGCACCTGTTGAAGTGATCTTAGCTAAGGATGGAATGTAGTACTGGCGTTCTTTATTTCCCCAACCACCTCCTGCAACAGCTTTGCTTCCGTCTCCATTTTCAGGAGCCCAAATTGCGCTATCTGGGGCGGAGCCTGCTGCTCCATTGAATTCATCCTGCCACACCTGCAAGTACGTTCTCTTTGTAACAGGAATCGAAATATCAGCAGAGTCAGATTTGTTATCAATAAAACCTTTTGCGCTGTAGTTAGCACTTACAAAAATCTTAAAACCCTGATCTGTTGCAGCTGGTATGTAGGTTGAAGATTTAGCACCGCCAATTTCGATCGGACCCTTAAACCACTGATAAGTGACCTTGGCAGTTTTTGGTGAAAATGCCCCTGGGGTTGCAAGCACTTTGGTGCCAGAAGAATCCGAAAGAGTTACCGTAGGTTTCACATTAACAATTACCTGACCAATTGTGCCAACAACCGATGCTGCGGTCGTACCAGCAGAAGTTACCTTTAGCTGAATGCTCTGATTCTTTTGTTTTGCCGTTGCTTTAAAGGCGGTTTTTGTAGCACCCGCAACTGCTTTTCCGCCCACAAACCACTGAATCTTTGGACTCTTAAATCCACTTATCGAGGCTGGGGCTACAGCAAAACTTAGCCCGGTGTTATCTGAGTAATTGATCTGTGGTTGGTTTGTAACATCAGCTTGCGCCGAAAATGGCACAACAATTGTTAAAAGCGAGATTGAAATAAGAAATGCTAATGAACCCTTAATTGACTTCATTAGCATTTCTTATTGTCCTTTACTTTGCTACGACTTTAGATGTATATGTCTTTCCGTCAATAACTACAGTCACCGTCTTGGCTCCTGCGGTTACCTTCACAGGAACAACCTGCATCGGTGAAGAGATATTTACAGAAGTTTTCTTGGCACCTGTTACAGAAACGCTGGCTGACTTACCAGCAGCACCTGCCACAGCAACTGAAACAACAAAATCTTTTCCTGATTTTGCAACAGAAGTTGTAATTCCGCGGTAGTAATGGAACTCCACACCTTCTGCAGAAGCTGCAGTTGTTCCAGCAATTTCAGGAACCAGAGATGCCAGTGCGGTACTAGAAGTTGGCATTGCTGATGTTGGCGAAGCTGGCGCGGCGTTTGGCTTTGTGTCAGCATTCTTTACAGTAAATGCTGCATAACCAAATGCATCAGTTGTTGACTGCAGAGTTGACTTTCCTCCATTGACCTTAAGGTTTACAACCTTATTAGGCACTCCAGTTTTTCCATCATCTCCAGTTACCTTGTAAACAACAATTAGATCTCCACCTAGCGGTGCGTATGTCTGCTTTAGATTCTTTGCAGCATTTGTAACAGAGTTTGTCGCATCTAACTTTGGTGTAACCAGTGTGATTGTTGGCTTTGTAGCCGCAACAACGATTGGCATCTTTGGTGTGAAGTAATGAAATTCAGTGATTACAGAGTGATCTGCAGGCTCACTATTTACCTCTGGAAGCATCTGTGAATGGAGACGATCCAGCAAATCCTCGCTAAAAATAGGCTTAGCTGTGTATGAAGCTGGCTCTGCTTCACCTGATGACTCAAGATCCAAGTTCTTCAGTGCGAAAGTCACATATCCAAATGCATCGGTACGGTGAATAACATTTGCTTGATCAAATGGTGGGCGATCAATTCCCTTAGTCTTGACTCCATCGACAGCAACAATTGATGCTGCCTCGCTGTAGCCCTTATTAATTCGAAGATTTACCACTGTGAAAGCAAGTGGTTTTCCAGCTTTATCTGTAACGCGGTAGGTCAAATTAATCGTTGATCCGACCGGAGCATATGAACTTTGGAAAACAAGACCTGAACCAAACCATCCCTTTGCAACCCAACCATCAGCCATTTGCTGGTTGACCTTTGCATCCCATGTATTTGTGTCATCGAGAAATGGTGACTGCAATGTAATGACTGCATCCTTTGGACCACCTGTTGCTGCTTGTGCGTTATAGAGCGCAACTGGTGAAGCGGCTAGGAGCACCGCAAGGATGACACCAATGTGTGTACGGAATTTAGACATGTTTATGCCTTTCTTGCTTAGGGTGGATTGGGATTTAAACATTAGCCTTTTATAGCTCCGTCCATTACGCCGCTTACTAATCGGCGACCGACGAAAATAAAGAGAATTAGAAGTGGGGCAGTTGCTAAGAAAGCACCACCCATCTGTAGTGAGTAATCAAGTCCATACAAAGGCTTTAGCTGGGTAAGTGCGACCTGCAATGTGAATTTCTCGGGAGATTGCAGAACAATTGTTGGCCACAGGTAGTCATTCCATGCTGCCAAGAATGCAAAAAGGCCAAGTACAAAAGAACTCTGACGAATACTAGGTAGAACAATGCTCCAGAAAACGCGAGGAACAGATGCACCATCAATGCTGGCCGCTTCAAGAATTTCATTAGGAACTTGCGCATCGATGATCTGGCGCATCCAAAAGACGCCAAAAGCAGTAACTAGCGCTGGGACTATCAGTGCGTACAAAGTGTTTACCAAGTGCAGTTTATTTGCCATGATAAATAACGGCACGATTCCGAGCTGACTTGGAAGCATCATTGTTGCCACGACAAAGAGAATCGAAAACTGACGACCTTTGAAGTGCAACTTCGCAAAGGCAAAGCCAGCGATGGCTGAGAAAATAACCTGCGCTACCGCGATTGCAATGCCAACAACAAAAGTATTAATCAGTGCCTTGCTGAAATAAACACCTTCGGCGGTCAGAACCTTGTGTGCAACTTCTAAGAATCGTGGCCCTGGAACTAAGGATGGTGGACTCTTTGAAATTTCTGCATCGGTATTGGATGAAACGATGAACATCCAATAAAAAGGAAAAATAGAAAGGAAAGTAATCAAAGTAAGCATCAAGTAATGAAGCTTTGAAGTCTTCTGCCACCTAGGGATATTGCGCTTCATCGGCTGCCCTCACCTGAAATTTTGCGCGTGATGACAAAGTTAATTGCCGAAATAATCAGCACGATAAATGTGATCGCAATACCAATCGCTGCGGCATACCCATACTTATTATTAAGGAATGCTTGGTTGTATAGGAACAATGTCAGAGTTAAGAACTGCTTAGTTGAACCACCATCTGGTGCCAACTGTTGAGGCTCGGCAAATACTTGCAAGCCTCCGATGGTTCCAACAATTAATACAAAGGTAATTGTGTTCTTGAGAGATGGCAGTGTCACATATTTAAACTGCTGCCACTTGGTAGCGCCATCTACAGATGCGGATTCATAGAGCTCATCTGGAATTGCCAACATAGAAGCCAAGAAAATGAGGGTGTTATAGCCAACCCAGCGCCAGGTGATCATGGTGGCGATCTGGATATGGCTTGGGATTATGCCTTCGATAAAGTCGATGTGATCGACCCCAGGAATCAAGCCCAATATGCCATTTATGAGGCCGTAATCGCGGCCAAATAGCTGCTGGAAAACAATGGTGATTGCGATAACAGAAGTAATGTTTGGAACCAACAAAATCGTGCGCCAAAAGGATTTACCTTTTAATCTCTTGTTGCGCAGGATTGCCGCCAAACTGATTGCAATAATCATCTGCGGGAAGGTCGACAACGCCCAGATACTAAAAGTATTTCTGAGGGCTAACCAAAAATCTGAATCCTGAAATAAGAAAATAAAGTTATTGATTCCGTTAAATTCAGATTCACCTAGTGGATCCCATTTAAAAAATGAGATGTAGATCGAATATGCAACTGGTGCGACGCCAAATATTAAGAAGATAATGAAAAATGGAGCAATAGCTGGATAACCCCAGCGACCATCCAAAGATCCAACACCTGGAAGCGGCTTCTTTTCTTTTTTACTTTTCTGCTTCCAAGGAGTAAGAGGCGCCTGTTGGCGCCCCTTACCGTCCTTAATAATTGTCATCGGATAAAAACTTTAATTCTTAAAGAGTTTATCGATATCTGAAATTACCAGTGCATAGGATTTTGCAGATGTCATCTTCTTGGATGCAACTCGACCGAGTCCTGCACCAAATGTTGAATCAATCTTGCGCTGTAGTTCGCCTTCAAAGATCGGCTTCAATTTCAAAACACCCTTTGTGTAAATCTGACCAATTGGTGCGTTGCTGAAGAACTCATCTTTGTATTCAAGCAAAGCTGCATCATCGTAGAGAACTGATGTTGAAGGGAAAAGACCATAAGTCTTAAATACCTTCAACTGTTGTTCTGGTGCTAAGTACCAGGTTAAGAAGTCATAAGCAGCTTGCTTATTCTTTGAATATGAAGGAATACCAAGTTCTGTACCACCTTGGTTTCCGCCACCTACTGGAAGATCTGCAATGTCCCACTTGCCCTTTGTATCTGGTGCTTGCTTCTTGATGTAATCAAGCATCCAGGCTGGAGCCAAGATAGTTGCCATTGCGCCCTTATTCATACCGATATTCCAGTCAGATGTGAACTGACCGAGGCGAGCGCCAATACCTGCATCAAGTGCTTTAACTGTTGTGTCCCACGCCTTTTTGATCTGAGGATTTGTCTTGTAAACAAGCTTTCCTGCATCAGTTCCATCTGGCTGGTAATACTTAACAGTTCCTTGGTTCATTACTGCTGCATAAATCGAACCGGCATCATCAATGAATCCCTTGCCCGCTTTCTTTTCCGCAGGCGTTAATTTTGCAACATACTTTTGACCGGTTGCAATAAATGCATCCCATGTTGGCCACAACTTGCTAACAGCTACGCGATCAGTTGGAAGTCCCGCCTTTTTAAATAAGTCTGCGCGGTATGCAACTTGTAGTCCGCCGACATCTGTTGGGATACCGATTACGTTGTCATTAAATGCAACGCCTTGTTCCCAACGCCATGCAAGGTAGTTCTTCTTAATGTCATTTGCAGATAGTCCTGCTGCAACACCTGCAGCAACATTTGTATCTGAAGTTTTCATCTGTCGCAGATCTTGGAAACAGCTTGGGCGGTTTCCTGTGCGCCAGTATCCTGAATAAGGAACTTCGAAGGCGATGATGTCTGCTGGTCCACCAGTCTGGCACGAAAGAATTGTCTTCTGGTGAAGCGGATCGACATCGTTCTTGATTGGAATAATTTTGATTTCAGGGTGAAGCTTTTGGTATTCACGTTGTAGACCTGGCTGGATAACTTCGCCAAAGGTCCAAATAGTTAAAGTGATTTGGTCAGCAGCCTTTGCAGGAGCGGTAAGAACTCCAACTGAAACGGCCAGCGCAACGATTGCCCCAAGAAATGCATTTTTGGTGGTCAACTTATTCATGTGTGAAACCTTCCCTTTAACAGACCTGACATCCGGCAAGCCATCAGTGAAACCTTGAAACTCTCAGGATAACTCTCGCCATTGGGGGTATCCATGAAAGCGGTTTCAAGGTACGCTATTTAAGCGGTTATAGCCATTTGGCACAAGCGAATTTGGGTTAAAATTTGATAACGAGAGGAGCCGCAGATGACCAATAAGAAATTAATTCTGGCACCAGCCAGTCTTTTTGTTGCGCTCTCTATCGCTCTGACCTTCATGGTCAACCCCGCTGCCGATGCGGCCTCAAAGAAGACCCTAAAACTTTTGTGGTCCGATGAGTTCAACGGCAAAAAAGGAACTCTGCCATCGTCAAAAACGTGGAGCCGCGAAATGGGTGGCGGTGGCTGGGGAAATTCTGAACGCCAGTACTACACCAACACAGCTGCCAATGCTTCGATGGATGGATCTGGGCGTTTAGTAATTACCGCAAACAGAATTTCAAATGATTATGGTGATCAAATTGGTGAAGTTCCGGGTACCGAAGACATTCTTAATCGTTGTTCAGAATGCCAATTTACAAGTGCACGCATGAAAACGGCGCGCAACATTGGATTTATGTATGGGCGAATCGAAGCCCGAATGAAATTGCCACAAGGTATTGGAACCTGGCCAGCTTTCTGGATGCTGGGTGGAGATTTACTTGATGGTGTGCCGTGGCCAGAATGCGGCGAAATCGACATCATGGAATATCGCGGAGATATGTCGGATCAATCGACATCTGCAATTCATGGACCAACTACGCCACCAGGTTCTGGTCTTGGCACACGATTCTCAAACATGATTCCACTCTCTGATGGTTTCCATACTTTCGCTATCGAGTGGAAAAAGAACTCCATTGATTTCATTGTTGATGGGCGAGTAAATGGAACGGTGTCATCGCAAGACACAGGTTCTCGCGGTTGGGTCTTTAACCAACCATTCTTTCTCATCTTGAATTTAGCTATGGGTGGAACCTACGCCGGTGAATTCATCGACCCAACCTTGAATCAAGCACAATTGAGTGTCGATTACATTCGTTATTACTCGGTCAATGGTGTTGGAAAAGTTGTCAAAGGTTAAATCAACTACGAAATAGGAGCAGGAAATGAAGCACATATCAATCACGCGCAAGATCGTTAGCGGAGTGGCAATGGTTGCGCTCCTATTAACTGGTGGATTAATTGGACAGAGCACCTCACAAGCAGCTGGTCTACCTACAATCCGTTACGTATCGCCTGACTTCAATTCAGCCAACGAAACATTCGCCTCTGACGGACTTGGTCAGTACTACGCAGCAGGTGGTCGCAGCTTCTTCAAGTATGTGGGTGCTGGATCAACGATCACAATTACCTATTTAGTTACAACTGATGGAACAACACCTGCAGCTGATGGGACAGCTGTTTCATTTATGGTCAATGCCCCTTACAGTGGATCAAAAGCAACATGGGAAGTCAACGGCACGGCAGTCGGGGCTTCACAAGATTCAGCAACTGGCTACGGTTTGTTAGTTTCAGGAAAGACTGATGCGACTGGAAAAGTTTCATTCACAATCAAGAACACAAATACCGCAGATTCTGCAATGGCGATCCCATCTTCAGAAACTCAGGCACGCGCAACTACTGGTCGCCTTTATGGAAATATGAAGTTGATCATTAATGGCTTATCTGACATGCAGCAAGTAACTGATCTATTGACCTTTGATATTACAAAGTCACCTGCAACGACTATCCCTGCTGCAGTTACTCCAACACCTACTGCAACTCCAACACCTACTGCAACACCAACAGCGACGGCAACACCAACGCCAACTGTTACAGCACCAGCTGCATTGCCATCAATGCGTTTAGTGTCACCAGAATTTGGTCCATCAAACAGTGTTAATACAACTGGTGACATTGCGCAATATTACTCAGCCAAGGTTCGTGCGTACTACACATACATCGCAGCAGGAACGACGTTGACTCTTAAGTATCTTGTTACATCGGATGGAACTAAGCCGCTTGCAAATAAGGAAGTAACGCTGCAAGTAAATGCTCCTTACAGCGGATCAAAGGCCAACTGGTTATCCGGAAGCACCAAGATAACTGTGCCGGCATCAGATCCAGCATCAGGTGCTGATTTGAAGGGAACTACAAATGCAATGGGCGAAGTTACCTTTATCATCAAGAACACTGACACAACAGGCACCGAAGCTAAGCCTGCAACCCCAACAACACCAGCACCAAAGGTTCGCCTTTACGGAACATTTAAGCCAATCATTTCTGGTTATGGCGACAAGGAATCAGATGTTGATCTAGTGACATTTGATGTTTATGCAGCGCCTGCACCTGTTGTGAAGGCAACAACTATCACATGTGTAAAGGGTAAGTTAACTAAGAAGGTAACCGCGGTTAATCCAAAGTGCCCAACTGGTTATAAGAAGAAGTAAGACCTAGTAATAAGAGATCCCGGTGCCCATATGGGTGCCGGGATTTTTTATGGAGTAAAGACTTCTCCGTAACCATTGATCTGGTAACTGCGAACCCAATCGATTGTCATTGATGATGATTGCAAGTTTTGCCACGAACCACTGAAGGCTTCATTTACCGCGTTGTTAAGAATGAGAAAGAACTTGCTGTTAAATACCCAGAGGCCACCCAAATTTGATGGTGTTGTTGTCGAAATCAAACGATTATCCACGTAATACGAAATTGAGTTCGGCATCCAGCCGACCGCATAGGTGTGATACCCCGCTGTTACATCTGCACCAACGCCTAATGCTGCGACCTTGTATTGATGATTGGCACAACATGTATTTGTCGAATTCACTGTTGAATAATGTGTGGCCGCAGTTGTCGTTGTTGGTTCATTACTGTGGATTTCAGTAATGTCCATTTCACCTGAATATGGCCATCCCACCTGATTTATATTGTCACCGAGCATCCAAAAAGCTGGGTGATTTCCGCTGCCCGCTGGCATCTTGATCCGGGCTTCGATAAATCCATACTGAAATGAAACCTTGCCATGTGTATCAAAACGTCCGCTAACAAATGCGCAATAAGCTGTTAAGCATTTTCCAGCATCAGCAGGTAAGGCACCTGTAATTCGCGATGTTGTAATAACAGCTGCACCATCGTCGCTGCCATCTAGTTTGATTGCAGATGGGGCGTAATAGACAACCTCGCTATCAAAACACGCGCCGCCGCCCATACCTGTAGGCGTTCGGTGGCAATTACGAGCACTCCAATTATTGGAATTAATCGTTGATCCCTTTGTTCCTACAAAATCATCGCTCCATAAAAGTTTGCCAATAACTAATCCAGCAACCTTTGGAATTTCTGCTGCAGCTTTTGCCGCCTTTGCTTCAGCCTCTTGCTTAGCCTTTAATTCCGCCGCAGCCTTTGCGGCAGCAATCTCTGCATCTAACGTTGCTTTCGCTGCAGCTGCTTGTTCAGCGGATGCCTTTGCGGCAGCATCACGAATATCAGCAAGTTGTTGCCAGGTAGGTCCGGCAATTGGAAACGGTGCAAAAGTAGAGGTGTAGTCATCTGTTAATTGCCACACCAACTTCTTGCTCACTTTTACACAAGAATACAAATTACGTTCTTGCAATTGTTGTGCACCAGGTTGCTTACATGAAGTACCGGCAATGGGATTGGCAACTGCAAAAGAAGAGGTTGCAAAGACAGTAGCCATCATTACAGCCAAGGCCAGAGGAAGCTTTCTTCTTAAGGTACCGAACACGGGGTTAGGTTACCCGCAAGATTGGAAACTAGCTCTTAGTTATTGTAAACACTGCACTTGTCTCTCCAGTGCTCTTAACGGTTAATGTATAAGGAGCACCTGGCAGTTTAAATACTTCACCAGCCTGAAATCCCGTCAGAGTCGTTCCAAAAAATGGCGGAGGGATAGGTTCTCCATCTTCATCTAGAACTGTTTCTCCGGCTGGAAGATCTGAACCATTTCTTGTAATCAACATCGGGCCAACAGCATTACCTTGGGCAGTCGTCCAAGCAGGGCCAATCATACGTAGCTGAAGTTGAGGTTTGTAGAAAAGATTAGAGACTGACATACAACGGCCTTTTGCCGGCACGTAATACTCGAAGAAATACCAATTGCCTTTGTAAGGGAATTCAAAAACGATGTTATCGGTTGTCATTCTGGATTCATCGACGGTTGTGTCAACGCCAATTTTGATGGATTTTGCAAGCGGTGTGTGAAAAATAGTCGCACGCTGAGTGGCACTTAGGGTTGTGTTGGGACACCAATCATCAAAGCCCATCAAATCTCTAAAGTCCCCATACTCTTCGACGGAACAATTCGTCCCATTAAATTTTGAGTAATCAGATTTACCGCAAAACATCGCTGATGAGTGCCGATAGCCAAAGTTATGGCCAAGTTCATGGACCAATGTTGTCGTTCCAAAAGATCGAAGATTTATAGCATTTCCTTCTTGCGAACCAAGTCCTGCATATCCACACGAGTCATAAATGTTTACAACAACTATGTGAGTCCCAATTGGAACTGTTTTTAGGCCGGCGACCTTCATTCCAGCCTTTATGTCGGCAGAAGGGTTGCAGCGCTCAATGGCAGTTCCTGATTTTCCAATGAAAAACTTTGATGTTGTGAATTTCATTTTGCCGCGGGAGTTTTGCTTCCAGAAAGTGATGGCATCTCTCACTGTTTCTTTGGCATAACTAAGCATCTCGCCATCACTTGTTGCGGTGGTTGTATCAACTTGATTTTCTGTCCAGAAATTTGGCTGGTCCTTGGGTGTTAATCCGACATAAACAATCTTGTGCGTCGTGGTCCATTCATTCTGTGCCTTAGGCGCAGCGGTGGCGGGCACAATAGGAGCAAGGAGAGCTAGCGCAATTACGACAATAGAAAATCTCTTCATAGTGGTCACACCGTTGATTGTGTCCGGATTTATGCGTATTTGAAAAGAAATTTAAATGAGTGGGCCCAGACGGGCTCGAACCGTCGACCCACGGATTAAAAGTCCGTTGCTCTACCGACTGAGCTATAGGCCCCACTGCAGTTTTAACTGCAAGGGGCAATCGTATCGGATGCCGGAACGCTAGCCACACACCAATATCCGAAGTACTTTATGGCCCAATCGAGAGTAATAAGAAGCCGGGGCTAGCGATGATCCGCATACAGAGCGCTGTTAAGTCGCTTTTCATCGCCATTTTGATTTCGATTTTTCTTGCCAATGGTGCACAAGCTGCCGATCCAATCCGAAATTACCAAATCGATGTTGTTTCTATCGCTAATGGAAAGTTGACGATGGAAGTAACCGAAGAAATGTCACGACAAATCATCACAAAAGTAAATCAGGCATTTGATGATGCAACAGGTGGGCAGATTAGATTTACTTTTCGAAAGCTACACCCGATTAATTATTCCGATTTGATCACAGTTCAATCTAGTGATATTCAAAAAGTTACTGGATTAACTCCTGAGGCTGATCCAGGATTTGATGGAGCAATTCTTGTAGGTGTAATTGCATATAGTTCAGCTTCGCCATTTGCTGGCCAAGCGTCCAACAATAATTATGTATTGATGAATGGAAATTGGAATCTAGATGGCGCCTGGGTTTTAACTCACGAACTTGGACACAATTTGGGTTTGATGCACGCAAACTCTGCGGTGTGCACAAACCAATTACCAATTACATGTGAACAAAAAGAATATGGTGATTCGACATCAACCATGGGAAACTATATTTACTCACATGTTTCATCCCCTATGGTGTCCAGATTTTCGGCAACGGAGCTGGATAAATTAAAAGTCTTACCTGCAGAAAGTAGGGCAATTGCGGCTGAATCTGGTGACTACAAGTTAGCGCCAGTTTATTCAAAGGGAATTAATCTGTCTAAAGTTCTATACATACCAATAGGAAGTGAGCTGACGTACTCTGTTGAATACCGCCCAGTGATTGGAAATGATTCAACGCTTTCGCAAAATCAGATTCATGTTCCAGGCGGTGGTGGTAGCTATTACAACAACATTCCATCTGGTGGTTTGCAGCTAAGAATTTTGAGAACAGTTGGAACTCAGTTCAAAGATCTGCAGCCAGTACTTACCAATTTCACAAACCTTGAAACTGCCTTGGTCGTTCCAACCCTTACCGGGGATCAAACGCAGCCAATAGGCAAGGTTTTTACGCTCAGTGATGGCTCAACTCTCACATTTGTAAGTGCAGATCCCAACACCGGTGCGACTGTCCGTGTTCAAAGGTCACCGGATAAAGAGGCACCTATTGCCTTGAGTGTAAAGCCTAATTGGAGAGCAGGGGTGAATTCTTTTAATAATCTCGGGGAGCGATTGATCTTCAAAAAAAATATCGATACATGGGATTATCCGGAAATTCAAATTCCACTGAGCGCGGTCACAGATAATCGATTGGTTAAAACCATACAAGTAGAAGTTAATGGTGAAATAGTAGGTCAGGTAGATACGCCATCGCTCAATGGAGTTAAGAACTACTCATACCAAACAACTAAGGCTGGCACATTTACCTTTAGATTAATTGCAACAGACTATGCCGAACTTTCGACAGCAACTGAACCTAGTTCGCTAGTAACTGCTTATAAAAAGATCACGCTTCCATTTGTGCAAATCTCTTCGGGAAAGGACGCGACTAATTCTGTTGTTGTGACGGTCAATCCTGTGAACAAGGGTGCTCACTACATCTTGAGTAATTTGAGTTCTGGAAAGATAGTTACGACAGTTGAAAAAAATGGAAGATTTGAATTTACAATCATTGAATTAGCGCGAAATCAGAAATTTACAGCACGGCTGCTGGGAAGTGATGATGTGGGTTACGTCGATGATGGCTCAGATGTGACTTATGAGCCAGCCAAGACTGAGTGCACAAATACACAGTGCTTTTCTGGGTATCAATGGAATGTTAACACTGGGTATTGGGTGCCAGGAGTCGGGAATTTAACGTTGCAAGAGCAGGTTGCAGGCAAATGGGTAAATATTCAAACGGCAAAACCTGTTACAGATCCAAATGGCACAATGAAAAAGTACGTTACTTTTGTTATGAAGGTTACGTATCAAACGACTGGAAAACATACCTACAGATTGTCACTGGCTGCCAGCAAGAAATACTCTGGCAAGATCATGCCCGCCTTCACGCAGTTAGTTTCAGCCCCTTAGGAGCTATCCCAGATGCTCTCGCGTGAACTTACCCTCAGCCAGTACCTTTGGCCTATGAAGAGGCTATCTGTACTTCTAACCATCTGCGCCCTACTGGTGCAATCGCCATCAATGGCGGCAACTGACAAGTATGGCGATGCCCAAGCATCTCTTTCCTACTCTGTTTTCAAACCCAGTAAGACTCTTGGCTTACCAACAAGCAAGTTCGAGTTAATCCCATGCGCAAATCAGACCGAGCCATGGCTCTACACAAAATTTGGTGGCACGGTTCGTTTCCTTGAGATCATGCAAACCAAAGCTGGTGTCAAATGCTCCGATCCCGGACTCTCAAAAAAACTTCGGAGCGTCACCATTAATGGAAGCACTGCACAAGTGCATGTTTACTGTGATCCAACAAAGGCTGCCTCCTTTGCAAAGTGCACCAGTGCAGATATCACTCGTCTTGGTGGTTACATACTCTTTACTAAAAAGGGTGCAAAGAATCTGTCGTCGACAGAGATTCAGGTTCAAGTTTTTGGTGGGATTACTTACTCTCAACTTCTTGATGTTGCAAAATCTTTAGCACCGGTCAAGGCAACCAGCACTCCTTCGCCAACACCAACACCAACATCATCATCATCAAATTTAGTTCTCACTACTCCCACCTATGCACCCAATCCACCTGCAGGTGGCAGTGATGAGTATCGCTGTTTCTTACTCGATCCCAAGTTCACCGTCGATACATATCTGCAGTCAGTAACAATTGCTCCTGATAACTTGAAGGTTTCTCACCACGGGATCTTGTACAAAGTACCGGCGGCAAGTGTGAGTGCAACTAAAGAAATTGATGCGCAAAATCCCGGTGACGGTTGGCCATGTTTTGGTGATACCGGTATTCCTGGGGCCAGCGCTTTCTCTGGTGCTTCTGCTTCAAGTTGGATCTCTTTTTGGGCACCTGGTGGAAACTTCAAGGCATATCCAGTCGGTGTTGGTATGAAGATCTCGTCATCCGATCAATTTATTCTTCAGGCGCACTTTCATACTATGGAGCCAGCAACTGCCAACAAGGCATCGATGAAGGTTTCCCTTAAGTTGGCATCAACTGCTGTCAGCGAGTTAAAGACGATGCTTGTTGCAGCACCGATCGAAATCGCTTGTGCACCTAATGAGTCTGGGCCACTGTGTGTGCGATCTGCGGCTCTATTTGATTTAGCACAGCGCACATCAACAAAGACTTCCTTTCAAGAGACAGCTCTGCTGATTGCTTGCGGCAAAGATCCGATAAAGCCCATACCTAGCTCAACTTCAGATTGCACAAACACGGTGCGCTCACCAATAAAGATCTATGGCGCGACCGGGCATATGCACCAACTCGGGCGAAGTATCACCATTACACATCAAAGCGCTTCGACTTCTGCTGTAACAGTTCTTTCAACTCGTCCAATGTGGGACTTCGATAATCAAACAACGGATTGGCAAAGCACGCCGATCTTGGCAAAGCCTGGCGATACCATCAAAGTTACCTGCACCTTTGATATCGGATTGCGTGCACTTTTGTCCGTGTATAAGAACATCTCTCCCAACTATGTTGTTTGGGGCGAAGGTACTCGCGATGAGATGTGTCTTGCCATAATTAACTACACCGATTAACACCGCATCCTTTTAAGAGACGGTGACTTTGTGTATTTCTTAGGACTTGGTTTGGTGAGCCTTCATCAACATGTAGTCAAAAATAAGACGGTAGCCAAACATTGTGAGCATTCCGAGCGCACCGATAAGTAAGCCTAGGATGAAATATAGAAAAGGCATTCCATACATATTTTGTCCATAATAAAAGCCAAAAATTCCTCCAAGTACTAGATAGATCCAACCAAGAACTGTGAAAATAGTTCTAAAAACTCCACCCCACTGGATGATTGAATCGGCATACTTACTGACAGTTAGATTATTGCTCATGAACTGCTCCATTCTTTGATACCTGTGTTGGTATTTGCTATAAATTATGAAACGAATTAAGCCCCTAATACCTCTTTGACCCACGTGTGAATGGTCAGATGTAAAAGCTTTAATGAGCCTGAGCGGGCGGCTTAGTCCTGTGATGGGGTGCGCAGGAACAACACCAAGGCGGCTAGCCAGCCTGCGGCGAAAATAGAAATTAGTAATGTGCCAAAGGAATCTGGGTACATATAAATAGCAATTGCGACGATTGCGCACACTCCTGATGCACTCCACAAGCTAACCGCTGCAAGCCGACGGCTCAATCCTGCTCGCACTAAGCGATGCGATAAATGATCTTTACCGCCAGTTAAAGGTGAAACTCTGCGAGCAATCCGAGAGAAAACAGCAACGCATGTATCCAGTAATGGCACCGCTAATAAAATCACTGGAATTGTTAACGACTTCCAGGTTGGTTCAATCCCTGGATTTAATCGAATAGTCGCTACAGAAATAATGATTCCTAAAAACAGCGCACCAGCATCTCCCATGTAAATCTTTGCAGGAGACTTGTTCCACATCAAAAATCCAATGGTCGCACCAGCTGTGACAATCGATAGCGCACCAATTAACTCTTGCCCGCGATCAAAGGCAATTACAAAAACTCCAAGTGCGGCGATGGCAACTGCGCCAGCTGCCGCTCCATCTAAATTGTCAAAGAAGTTAATACTGTTGCAAATTCCAACGATCCAAAAAATAGTTACCGCTGTATTTAATGTTGATGAACCAAATGGAGTACCAGTTGTTCCATTTTCAACGATGAGAAATGCAGCCAGGGTTCCCACGATTATTTGCAGAATCAATCGTGGCCATGGTGACAGCGAGCGCAGATCATCAAATAATCCCATTGCGCCCAAGATCAATGCTGGCAACATTATTGTGAAGGCAAGATCCTGAATTTGTTCTGTGTTACTTGAGGTGCCCTTGCCAACAAATACAGCAGCAAAAACAGTGATCGTGATTCCAAGTGCAATTGCCACTCCACCCAAATAAGGAACAGGTTCTGCCTGCGTCTTACGGGCTAAATTCGGTGCATCCATAGCTCCCAGCCGAATTGCTAAAGCTCGCACTGGCCAGGTTAAAAGCCCAGTCAGCGCAAAGGCTGATACTCCCAAAATAGCGAACTGGCTGGCGGTAATAAGCACTTCGGAATACTAGTCCTTTACATCTGAGTTTCTGAATGTGCGGCTCGCATTAACCGGTCACGTATTGCGATTGCAATTCCATCGCCCTGTGGTTGTTGCACAACAACAGTTGCTAAGCCTTGCTCATCTGCAGCTCGCAGTGCTGAATACAAAACCCGCGCGAATTCTTCATGCGTTGCAGGCGCAGCCAATCGCACAACCCCATCTGCTGCCGCTACATCTGCCATTGCAATAAAACCTTGTCCTGCGACGGGGGATTGATCCAATACAACTGTTGCCACCGGCGCGTAATGACTATCTAAGGAACCACTGACACGAATCACTGTCACATCAACAGCCGCATCAATAGACCCAACAACTCTTAGCCCTGTGCTCTGCTCAATCATTTCAATAGTAATTGCACCTGGACGCAAAATCTTTGGCGTATCCCATGTGCAATCAATAATCGTTGATTCCACACCAACATCACATGCACCACCATCAAGAATCTGATCTCCATCTGCCAGATAATCGCCAAGCTCTGCCGCAACAGCTTGCGCGGTTGTGGGTGAAACATTTCCAAATCGATTAGCACTGGGTGCTGCAACTCCCTTGCCACCTATCCGCACAAATGCTTCTATTAATCCCAACGCAACAGGATGATTTGGAACTCGCACGCCAACTGTGTCTTGTCCACCGGTTACAAAATCACCAGCTAAATCACTACGGCGTACAACCAAAGTCATTGGCCCTGGCCAAAAATCACGCGCTAACGAAATCGCATATGTCGGCACATCACGCGCCCAATCAACCAAGCCATCCATCGATGCCACGTGCACAATCAATGGATGATCTGCAGGTCGACCCTTTACCGAATAAATCCGTGCAACCGCCGCAGCATTACACGCATCAGCGCCCAACCCATAAACCGTTTCAGTTGGAAAGGCGACTAAGCCACCAGCTAATAACACCCCAGCAGCATCACCCATTGCCGCTGCATCGCATCTACTTAAGAACTGGCTCACCCGCTAATTCTCGCACTATTCCCAGCAATAACTAACGCCCATCACAACAAATACGAGATACTTAACCTATGAAACTAACAAAACTTCGCACAATCGCATCCATCATTACCGTTTCTGCAGTCGCAGGTGTCATTGCCCTGGCTCTGCCAGCCAATGGTGCGGGCACATCAACTGATCGCTACATCACCCTCACAGGTGTTGGCACGATCTCAGTTGTCCCAGATGCAGTTCGCTTCAACGCAACAGTGTCAGTCCTTGGTTCAACAAATGCCGCAGCACTTTCATCTGCGAGCAAATCAGCAGCCGCTGTTCGCGCAGCGTTGAAAGACAAAGGAATAGCAGTAAAGGACATCCGCTCTGCAAATATCTCTGTCTATCCTGAATACACCTGGACACAAGAAGCTGGAACAAAGATCACTGGCTACCGTGCATCGCAAACTTTTGATGTTCTCATCAGAAAAGCATCTGATGCAGGAAGCATCATCGAAGCAGTTGTAAACGCAGGTGGCGACAATGTCCAACTTGGTGGCGTAATGCCAACAACACTTAATCCATCTGCAGCAACTGAAGATGCTCGCGCAGCAGCAGTTGCGAACGCGAAATCAAAAGCAACTTCTTATGCAAAGCTTCTTGGCACATCACTTGGCAAGGTGATATCTCTTGAAGAGCAATCTTCACCTGTGTACTCATCACCTTTCCCAATGACAAAGGCCGGAGTTGCAGCTGATGCAGTTGAGGTTGATCTAGGCGAGCAAGATGTAACAGTGACAATTACTGTTCGTTGGGCGCTTAATTAATCGCTAACAACCTTTCAACAAGAAAGCCGCGACCCATAATCCGATGGGGAAGCGGCTTTTTTGTGCTTAATTATCGGGTTTGGTCACACGCTCAATGGCGGGTAAGATTGCCAAGCCTTAGAACGTCCCCATCGTCTAGGGGCCTAGGACATCGCCCTTTCACGGCGGTAACACGGGTTCGAATCCCGTTGGGGGCACGCAGTACCTGTTTTACAAGTAGTAACGGCTTTGAGAGTGACATAAGAGCCACTTATGTTTATCAATTACTTCTTATCCTGAGTACAGCTACACCCCAGATGGTGGATCGAAACTTATTGGTTACCGTGCGTCACAATCATTTGTCGTAACAATTAAGAACGCAGCAAATGCTGGAGCAGTAGTTGACGCAGTGGTTGCAGCTGGTGGAGATAATTTGCAAGTAAATGGCGTCTCACCATTTGTACTTGATTCAAGTAAAGCTTCTCTTTCTGCACGCACTGTTGCAGTTAAGA
>CAIJHZ010000059.1 GCA_903820565.1 uncultured Actinomycetes bacterium | reverse complement strand
GGGTGCTGCTCATACTTCTTCTACCCCCTTGCCATTCAAAGAATGATGGTAGATAGAATTAAATAGAGTGTACGAGCAAAGCTAAAACTGGTGCAATCGCAAGTGCTGGTAAGAGATTTCCCACTGCAACATTTTTTATGGTGAGTAATTTAAGAGCTATACAAATCAGCATTACTCCGCCAACAACAGTCATGGCATCGACCTGGTAACCAGCAAGAATTTGCCCTAGACCTAAACCAATGAAGGTCCAGAAAAATTGATACATCCCAACCGGAATAGCAGACACGGCTACTCCCCAACCTAGGGATGTTGCAAATGCCATTGCCGCAAAGAAGTCGAGAGTGCTCTTCAAGATCAATTGGTCGATCCCGTTGCCCATGCCGTCACTAATACTTCCTAAAATTGCTAATGGTCCGATTGCAAACAATAATGAAGCCGCTACGAAGCCTTCGACAAATGGTGAATCATTGGAAGATCTGAATTTAATTCTAAGAGTCTCCCCAATTGAATCCAAACGATTCTCTAACTTCAATGCTGAACCAACTAATCCACCAACTAACAGAGACCCAAGGACAACTAGTAGCGTCCATCCTTTAGGCATGGCGTCGATAAAACGAGATGACCAGAGCGGGATCAATGCCGAACCTGCTCCAAGCAGTGTCACTAGACCGAGAACATCAGTAAGCAGCGTCCTGGTTCGCGCATTCATTCGATTACCAACAATGACACCTAATGAGGCTCCAGAAATTATTGTCACTATATTTATGACAGTGCCTACGCCTGGAAACATATGGCGATTATACTCATGCAATGTCGAACCCATTCTTAGAATTCTTACGCCCACATAAAACGGTACCCACTACTCCTTGGACAGCAAATTCACGATGGGACTTAGCCCCAGTTCGCACCGTTGTTCTTTTTGTAGGTTTATTCATCTTTGGACTTGGCGACTCGTTACTCATTCAAAGTGAGATTGGAAATGCCCCGTGGTCTGTTCTAGCTCAGGGAATTGCTAACCGTCTCGATATCACAATGGGCTGGTCCACCTTTGGAATTAGTAGTCTTGTTCTTTTACTGTGGATTCCATTAAAGGAGAAGCCTGGTTTTGGAACCCTTTCAAACATCGCCTTGATAGCTATTGCTATTCAAGTCGGTGTAACAATATTTCCAACTCAAGATTCATTCGGTGTCGGAATTCTTTATTGCTTAGTAGGAATCGCTATGGTCGGAATTGGCTCTAGCTTGTACATAACGTGTGGATTAGGACCAGGACCGCGCGATGGCTTAATGACAGCTCTTCACAATAAGTCTGGGATTCGTATCGGACGTGTGAGATTGGGCATCGAGGGCACCGTTTTGATCGCCGGTTGGCTGCTAGGCGGGACAGTGGGGCTTGGCACGCTCATGTTTGCCACTTTGATCGGACAATCAATAGCTATTTCCTTAGGAGTCGTTTCGCGGATTACGGCTAAGTAACCTTTAGGCTTAACTCATCTTCCCAGGGTTGTGCACCCTTTCAGCACACGGGGTCGCAAACACCCCCGTTAAAAAAATTAGAAAGGCTCAATTGATGCTGGATTCATATTTCAAAATCAAAGAACGCGGCTCTTCAGTTGCCCAAGAAGTTAGAGGCGGCTTAGTTACATTCTTTACGATGGCTTACATCGTTGCCCTCAACCCAATTATTTTGGCTTATAAGCAAGATATCAATCAGCAGTATCTTTTCGGTGGTGATCATCCAGAACCTGCGATGGTTGCAGCTACTACTGCTTTAGTTGCAGGTATTTTAACAATTCTCATGGGATCTATCGCAAATTATCCTCTTGCGTTAGCTACAGGTCTGGGACTTAACACTTTCGTGGCTGTAGGCATTGCATCAAAGATGACATGGGCAGCAGCTATGGGTCTTGTCGTCCTTGAGGGATTAATTATTATCGTGTTAGTTCTCACTGGATTCCGAGTAGCGGTATTCAAGGCGGTACCAGCACAGATAAAGATTGCCATTTCTGTAGGAATCGGACTTTTCATTGCACTCATTGGCTTAGTTGATGCTGGTTTCGTCCGCAAAACTGGTCCTCTTGATGGACCTGTGCCAGTAGGTCTAGGTGTTAAGGGAAATCTCGTTGGTTGGCCAACAATAGTTTTTGTTTTTGGCTTGATTTTGATTATCGCTCTTATGGTTCGAAAAATTAAGGGTGCGATTCTTATCGGTGTCGTTTTGGCGACAGTAGTTGCTGTAGTTGTGCAGAAACTGTACAAAATTGCACCAGGATTTACTGATAATGGTCCAGATAAAGCTCCGACTATTGTTGATGGCGGATGGGGACTCAATGTTCCTAATGTGCCAACGGACTTCGTCTCCGTCCCGAAGTTTGACTTTGCGGGGCAATTCGATTTGTTTGGCGCATTTACCTTGGACAATGTTTCTCTAATTGCTGCAGTCTTACTGCTATTTACATTGTTGCTTTCGGACTTCTTCGACACAGTTGGAACGGTCACTGCCATTGGGCATGAAGCCGGACTCGCTGACAAGGATGGAAATGTAGATAACATCCAAAAGATTCTTTTGGTTGACTCTGTAGCAGCTGCTGCAGGCGGTGCTGCAGGAATTTCTTCAAATACAAGCTACATCGAATCTGCTGCAGGCGTTGGTGAAGGAGCTCGTACAGGCCTTGCCTCTATCGTTACAGGAATAGCATTCCTGCTAACAACATTCTTGGCTCCTCTTGTAGCAATTATTCCTTATGAGGCTGCAACACCTGCTTTGATCATCGTAGGATTCCTGATGATGACACAGATCAAGAAAATTGATTGGGATGATCTCGGTATCGGAATACCAGCTTTCCTAACAATTATCTTGATGCCATTTACCTACAATATTTCAGTTGGTATCGGCGCAGGATTCATTACTCACGTAGTAATTCGAGTGGTTCAGGGTCGTGGAAAAGAAGTACATCCTCTTCTTCTACTCATCTCTGGAATGTTCATGGTCTACTTCTTATCATCACCGATTAATAACTGGATCGGTTAGAAAAGAAATAAAGAAAGGCCCTCAGGAGACTGAGGGCCTTTCTTATTACCATTTGGAAATTACCAATGAATCGGATTCTTTTGATTCGCAATTAAGATTCCATTACATCGAGAAAAAGGTCGTGAACCGAAGAAGCCACGGTAAGAAGAGAGTGGACTTGGATGAGGTGACTCTATGCGCCACTCGGGACGAAAATACTTAGCTAATTCGCCAGCACTCTTACCCCATAAAATCGCGACAACATCCCGTTGACCTAATTCCTTCGCCACTGCATTAGTAATCTCTTGCCAGCCCAGATCAGCGTGCGTTAAGGAGGCCCCACTATCTGTTGTTAGAACTCGATTAACAAGTAAGACCCCTTGATCGAACCAATCTGACAAATCTCCATGAACCCGAGATATTCCACAATCCGATTCCAATTCAGTAAAAATATTTCGCAGCGATGGTGGTAATGGGACGACTGATTCATCCACAGAAAATGCAAGACCGTCAGCATGTCCTTTTGTTGGATATGGATCCTGTCCAAAAATAACTACCTTAACGGGTTCAATCGGTCCAGAAAGGGATCTGAAAATGTTTGTAAACTCTGGCGTGAAATTAATGCCACTCAGGCTCTGCTCAATCAGACCAATCCGAGATTTATGCGGTTGTAATACTGATTTCCAATCCGAGTGAAGCTGATCAAATAGATGCGCGGGCAAAGTAGCGACCAGATTCTGGTGTGACCGTGATTGGAATTCCAAAGACAGCAGAAACATGTTGAGAAGTTATGACCTGATCTATCGGACCGGAGACCGCAATCTGACCATCCTTCAGTAGTAGTGCGTGTGTCGTACCTACCGGGATCTCCTCAATGTGATGCGTAACAAGGATCGTTGCCGGCGCAGCCGCATCTGTAGAAAAATTAGCAAACCGACGTAAGAGATCCTCTCGACCACCAAGATCTAGTCCAGCAGCTGGTTCATCAAGGAGCAGAAGTTCGGGATCTGTCATCAGTGCACGGGAGATCTGGACACGCTTCTTTTCTCCTTCGCTGAGAGTTCCATAGATACGATCACCTAACTCTCGCACTCCAAAAGTCGTCAGTAGTGCCATAGCGCGCGATTCATCCCAGAGGTCATAATCTTCATTCCATCTGCCTAAAATTGCATATGCCGCGGTAAGAACAACATCTTTTACAGTTTCATAATAAGGAATATCTTCAGCTATAACTGAACCGCAGAGTCCGATACGCGTTCTCAATTCAAAGAGATCGACGATTCCCATTTGTTTGTCCAGAACCGTAACAACGCCATGTGTTGGGAACATTTTCGTGGAAAGAATCTGCAAAAGTGTAGATTTTCCAGCACCGTTAGGACCTAAAACTACCCATCGTTCCCCTTGGGAAATCGAGAAGTTGAGTGGACCCAAAATGACTCTCTCGCCCCTGCGAACCGAGACATCACTAAGGCTTAAAACGGTGGCACTCATAGATGCAAAAGATAGTCGCTATCTGAGAGAACGAGGGCTAAAGCCTCGCGTTTATGAGGAGTGATTCACGATAACCTTGCCCTCTTATGACAGAAAATCCCGCACAACCGCAGCATTTCACAGGACTTATCCTTTTAACGGGGACCGACGCTCCGGGAATCGCGACCTCACTTTTTGAAACTCTCGCTCCCTTTGCAGTACATCTCATCGATATAGAACAGGTTGTAATCAACGCTCGGTTAATTTTGACCGTTCTGATCGGAGCTAATCCCGCACATCAGAAAGCTATCGAAGACGACCTTGGGTCTTGTGCAACTGCCCTTGATGTAGACATAGCAACAATCTTTGCCAAGACCGATATTAAAATGGTGCCACAAAGATTGCTCAAAGTAGTTGTCGCTTCAGTGAAATTGCATCCGAAGGCGTTGGCGTTAGTCACTAATTCCATTACAAACTCCGGGGCAAACATTGAAAGTTTTTCTCGAATTTCTGATGACCCAACGACTATCGCTATTACTACTTCTGGAGTGCCCCAGGAGGATCTCGATTTAGCACTATCTTCTGTGATCTTTGAGGATGAAACCACAGTTTCTCTGAGTGTTAGCTAAAAAATGAGCTTCGTAAAACGTCTTGTTCAATTAGATGTTGACTCCACCTTTATTCAACAAGAGGCAATCGAATTGCTCGCTGCTAGAGCTGGTGTTCTACAAGAGGTTTCAGCTATAACTGAATCTGCAATGCGTGGAGAGTTGGACTTCGAAGAAAGTCTACGCTCGCGAGTTAGCCTTCTACGAGGATTGCCAGAAAATGTCATTGCTCAAATTCAGGAAGAGATCACGTTAACCGATGGTGCACAGGATTTGGTTAATTCACTTCACGCTCAAGGACACAGTGTTGCCTTAGTTTCAGGTGGTTTCATAGACATCATTGCGCCCATGATCCATGTTTTGTCGATCAAGTATTACAAAGCCAATAAACTAGAAATAATTGATGGAGTTTTGACAGGTGGACTAGTTGGTCCGGTAATTGATCGCTCAGCAAAGGCTGCTGCTCTACATGAATTCGCTGTTGCTAGTGAAGTAAAAATCGAAAATACCGTCGCAATCGGCGATGGAGCTAATGATCTAGACATGATGGCTGCTGCGGGGTTAAGCATCGCCTTCAATGCAAAGCCCGTGGTAGTCGAAGCAGCTGATTTATCGATCAATGAACCTTCTTTAAAGTCAGTTATCGATTTAATTGGATTGCGGTAGATCTATAAGCGGCAAGCATGAATATCTGTGACCAGAATTCCGCGGGCACCTAGCGCCCATAGTTCATCCATAACCTGATTAGTCTCTTTCCGTAAAACCATTGCTCGTACCGCAACCCAATCCAGCTTTTGCAGCGGAGAAATTGTTGGTGACTCAAGTCCAGGAGTAATTGCGCATGCCTTTTCGACCAGGTCCTTAGGAATGTCATAATCCAGTAGTACATAACGTCGAGCAGTAACAACGCCTTGTAAACGACGAATCAGGATGTTTAACTCAGCCGGAATCACTACATTGGTCCGAGAAATTACGATTGCTTCACTTGTTAAGATTGCTTCACCAAATATTTTCAAACCAGCTTGACGCAAAGTATTTCCGGTGCTCACTACATCTGCAATCACATCTGCAACGCCTAAGCGAACACTACTTTCGACCGCACCATCTAGTCGTACAATCTCAGCCTTAATATCAAGAGCAGCCAAACTATGTTCAACTAAACCCGGATAAGCGGTTGCCACACGCTTACCTGCGATGTCTTGAACTGACCAATTTTTGTCAGATGGACCAGCAAAACGAAAAGTTGATGCACCAAAATCTAAGGACAAGATTTCATCAGCCTGAGCGCCTGAATCGATGAGCAAATCCCGCCCGGTAATACCTGCTTCTAACTCCCCCGAACCGACGTAGACCGCGATGTCACGGGGTCGCAAATAATAAAATTCAACACTATTGTCATTATCGACAAGTACAAGATCACGACTATCCGTGCGTTGACGGTAGCCTGCTTCCTTTAAAATTTGAATTGAACTCTCAGCCAAAGACCCCTTATTTGGAACAGCTATACGCAACATTGATTCCCCTTAAAGAAACTTGTAAACATCGTTGATTGATAGTCCACGCGCGAGCATCAAAGTTTGAAGATGGTAAATGAGTTGACTAATTTCTTCTGCCAACGCTTCGTCCGATTCATGCTCTGCAGCAAGCCACACTTCCCCAGCTTCTTCAAGGATCTTCTTACCAATACTGTGAATGCCAGCATCTAAGGCATCAACGGTCGCTGAACCTTCTGGGCGAGTTAAAGCCTTTTCGCTCAATTCCGACCATAGAGTTTCAAATGTTTTCATGATGAGAGTTTACTAGAGAGTTACTTGCTCCCGTATGCAATTGCGAACTCTCGTAGTGAGACAACCATGGCTGCTGGATCAGGGGCGTTGAAGACAGCACTTCCAACCACGAAGGTGTCTGCACCTGCATCTAATGCCATCTCAATCGTCGTCATTGAGATTCCGCCATCTACTTGAAGCCAAATGGGTCGGCTTCCAATCAAATCGCGAGTACGACGGACCTTTTCCATCATCGATTCCATGAAGCTCTGTCCGCCAAAGCCTGGTTCCACCGTCATGATCAGGAACATGTCTACATCATCAATTACCGCCTGATAATCAGAGATGTCAGTATTCGGTTTGATGCCCAGACTCGATCGTGCGCCTGCTTTACGAATATTCTTTAAGGTTTGCGGGATGTTGGCTGTTGCTTCGGCGTGAATCGTTACAGAGGCACAGCCAATTTCGGCGTATTGAACAGCAATCTCATCAACATTAGCCACCATCAAATGCGCATCAACAGCCAGGACAGATGACTTTACGATTTTTGATGCAGCTTCAAAATCAAAGGTGAAGTTTGGTACAAAGATATCGTCCATAACATCGAGATGTAAGAGGTCAGAAACATTAGCAATGCGCTTGATCTCTTGATCTAATTGGGCGAAATTTGCATTGAGAATGCTTGGAGTAATCCGTATTTCACGACTCATCTGTAAATCTTAACCAATCTCTTTTCGAAACAGCGCTAGATACATTGCATCTGTTCCGTGTTTATGAGTCCATAACGACATTGCTCCATCCCGCGTAGCACCGATCAGCGAAGTGGGTAAATACTCATCCACAATCACCTGCTGCAGTTCGGGATGCTTCCTTTTAATATCAATTACTTGGATACTGGTTTCGGCCAAGTGCGGAGAACATGTCGCATAACCCAATACTCCACCAGGCTTGAGCGCCTGGATTGCAGAGTCAACTAGCTCGCGTTGTAATTGGGTCAATTCCCGCAAATCTTGCAGAGTTCGACGCCAACGAACTTCGGGGCGTCGACGCAAAGCTCCTAATCCAGTACACGGCGCATCAATGAGAATTGCATCAAATTTCTCGGCTGATAGTCCAATCGTTCGACCATCCGAGACAAGCACTCGATCGCCATGAACAACCTGCATAACCAGCTGGGCTCGTGCTGCAGAGATTTCATTTGCAGTGAAACGAATATCTCGCTGCCTTGCAATACTCGATAGCAGGGCAGCCTTGCCGCCAGGGCCGGCACATAAATCCAACCAACTCGCACCTTGAGCTACTTGCGCGAAGATCTGCGCAACCAACTGAGATCCTTCGTCCTGAACTCCAATTTTTCTCTTCTTAACAAGATCAAGTGCCCCAGGGTTGCCCTTCCAGTGAGCTCCATACGGTGAAAAATCGGTGGGTTCTCCCCCAATCTCAACCAAATCCTGTTGTGTAGAAAAACCCGGCCACGACACTAAAGTCGGTGTAGCAGCTTCATTGTTGATCTTTAGAGCCGATACAACTTCGTCCCAATCCTTCAGAAGATCAAAGTATGCTGAAACGATCCATTCAGGATGCGAGTAACGAATCGCAAATCTCTCTACAGGATCTACTACTGCATCCAGAGGTGAAAACCAATCCTCAATTGATGTGCGAGTAACACTTCGAAGCAGAGCATTTACGAAACTTGCTTTTGATTCACCAATGCGTTTTCGTGCCACTTCTACCGTAGCTGCCACAGCCGCGTGATCCGGAATCCGCATCTCATGGATTTGGTGAACACCCAAACGACAAATATCAACAATCCCAGGGTCAACCTCAATCCAAGGGCGATCACTTATTTGCGACAAAACCCAGTCATGCTTGCCTTGCATTCTTATAGTTCCGTATACAAGTTCTGTCAACAAGGACCTATCGCGATCATCTAGTTTGCTCGCGTTTAATGCCTGAGGCAATAACAAGTTTGAATAACCTTGATTTCGATTTACCTCTGTCAGCAGATCAAAAGCCAATAGACGGGCCGCATCCGGCTTAGGGGACTTAAAAGTATTGCGACGCGCTTCAACCAAAAAATTCACCTCCGGTCAAGCGTGCTCCACGTGCCCAATCAATTGCATCCATCTCTTTTTTGCCAGCTGGAATAACTCTCAGAAGTTCAAGTGCACCTGAACCAGTGGACACAAAGACCGATTTTTCAATCACTGATACTTGCCCAGAAATACCTTCAACGCTTTCAACAAGCTTGCTTGAACAAATTTTGAAGGGTTCACCTTTCCATAACGTCCAAGCACCTGGCTCATAAGTAAAAGCCCTAATTTCATGTGCGATAAGAAGTGCATCTTTTGTAAAGTCGATTTTCGCTTCAGACTTACTGATCTTTGGCGCATTCGAAGAAGTACCAACTTGTGCCTTCGAACTTTCTCCTGCGTCAATCATGGCTAATGCACGTTCGACGACACTAGGAGCGAGATTGGCCAACTGATCAAGTAACTCAAAGCTTCTCCATGCGGGATCAATGACGAGAGACTGCTGCGCAAAAATGGGACCCGTATCCATGCCCTTATCTAATTGGAAAACGGAGACGCCCGTGGTTACTTCTCCGTTCTGCAACGCTCTTTGAACTGGCGCTGCACCTCTATACGCCGGTAGTAATGAAAAATGCAGATTGAGAAATCCCTTGTGCGGAAGAGCCAAAATGTTCTCAGGTAGCAAAACTCCATAACCAATGGTGAGTACCAGGTCTAACTCCTCAATGTGTCCCACAAGCTCCTGTGAATTTTCAGGCTTGATTAATGAAACTTTATGGGCCTGAGCCCACTCTGCGACGACTGAGTGTTGAAGCACGCGGCCACGTCCGGCTGGTCGATCAGGTCGAGTGATGATTAATGCAATGTCATGATCGGAGTCCAATAACCAATTTAAGGTCGGTATTGCAACATCCGGAGTAGCAGCTACTCCGATACGCACTAAGAAATCCGTCCGAAAATCGTATGTGGTGAATCCTTAACCTGAATATCACGACCTTGTTCAGAGGCAAGATTGAACCATTCTGACTCGCGAATCTCCTTCATTGCCAATTTGCGATCCTCTGGCAGAAGTTTGTCAATGAAAAGTATTCCATTCAAGTGATCAGTTTCATGCTGCAACGCTCGCGCCAAAAATTCTGACCCCTCAACCACAATTGGCTCTCCATACATGTTGAAGCCTTTAGCAACTGCTCTCATCGCACGTGGTGTTTGATAGCGAATCTCTGGAAATGAAAGACACCCTTCTTCTCCATCTTGCATTTCATCACTGAGCGTTAAAGTTGGATTGATTAAGTGACCGAGCTGCTCATCGACATCCCACACAAAGACACGTAAAGGGACACCTATCTGAGGAGCTGCCAAACCCGCTCCCGGCGCATCAATCATTGTGTCTGTTAAATCCTGAATCAAGACCCGCAATTCTTTATCGAAATCCACAACCACAGAGGCAGGAGTTGTAAGCACCGGATCCCCAAAGAATCGAATCTCTTGAATTGACATGTGCTTAGTCTAGCAATTGATTACAGTGAATATGGTTCAACTCTAAGCGTGAAAAGATCCTTCTTTGCAATACTCCTGCGCCGCTGAAGTTCATGAACAACATCAGTCAAAGCTTCAGCATCCCGTTTTTCGCTGTGTATTACTATTTTTACTCGATCTTTGGAAATTTCGGTTGGTCCATAGATGTTACAAGATCGAGGTATCCGCCCATCAATGTGAGCTTTCCTGAGACCGTCCGCAATCTGCGTACCTACCCCCTGATCCATTACCAAAACCACAGAAAATACTGAGGGCGGCAGGTGGAGTTCGTTTCGTTCGCTCAACTCTCTTTTAATCAGAGGAGCTACGTTCCAACGAGCTATTGAGGAAATTATTGGATGTGAATCATCAATGACAAGGAGTACGGCCCCTTGCGGAGAAATCATTGATGAGGTTTCCATAAAGAGTTCGCGTGCCCGCTCTTGCGTACGCAAATCTGTATGGCCAAAGAAGCGCATTCCATCCAGAATTACGACAGCTGAATATCCACCCTCAACATGTGGTTGGGCTCCGGGGGTTGCAAGAACTAACGCTGGTTTAGAGTCAATGCGCTCCTTAATAACTTCCCCGGCCGAGACAATCACTGGAAAATTCGGGAACGCTCTAGAGATCTCCTCCGCCGCTCGCTCGATTCCACGACCTGCCAAATATTGTTTGTCACGGTTGCAGAAGGAACATTTCCATTGTTGAAATGATTTTCCACAATGAACGCACGTAGGCGCTTTTGCTTTAGCAGCCACAGATAACCGTCCCCCACAATCACATGTCGCAACGTTTCGACAGTGGGCGCACAATAAGGCGTTTCCATATCCTTTACGTGGTGCAACAAAAAGTACAGGGCCAGTAATCAAAGCCTTCTTTATCTCCGAAAAGATCCTGCCTGGCAATAAAGAACCATCACTCGGAGAGAAAGCTTTAACATTCAGCGACTCTTTAGTGTTCACATACTTTACTGTGCGCTGATCAATTAATTCAGACACCTCAATGGAAGGAGAAAACCCCGTAAGTATGAGCGGTATTGATTCTGTTTGAGCCCGAAGTAACGCGACGGTGCGGGTATTCCAACCAGGGGAACGAACTTCGTAATGATCGTGCGACGACTCCTTATGAACAATGATCGTTGCTAAATTCCTAATTGGAGCGAAAATCGCACTTCGTGTTCCGACGACAATGCTGTCAGCCCCGTGCATTGACAGTAAATAATTACGGTATCTCTCTTCTCGAGACATTGCGGCTGTTAATTTCAAGACCTTCTGTTCTCGTGTTTGAAGAGCATTAACAATTCGATCTACATCTTTTTCGTCAGGAGCAACAATCAGAACAGAACCAGAAGCTCGTTTATTGAGGATGATTGAGAGTAATTGATCGTGTGCCTCGATATGTGGCGCCAGTGTCTGAAACTCAACTGACGACTTGTACCTAGTGCTCTGAATCGATTGATCAAGAATGAAACTTTTATCAACCGATGCGACCCGTGGAGGAATCGCAGAACGGATAACATCCCAGGGATTGCAGGCATAGTGCTTGGATATAGCGTCAACTAACGAGAGGCTTTGCTCAGTTGCTACGGGAATCGAGGATAAGACCTTAGTTATGTTTTTTAATTGGCCCGCCCTATCGGGGACAGCCACACGTGCGACAACAATTCCTTCTGTCTCGAGACTTCCGAAAGGAAGTTGAACGCGGACTCCCACCTGAATTGCGTCACTCAGCTTTTCGGGGATCTGATAGTCGTACAGTTGATCTAGATGGAAAACCCCTGTATCAACTCTTATTCGTGCATACGGCAAAACCGAAGCTCTAGGCCCAGAAGCTGCAGGAGCAACTTCAGCCTTTAAACGAAAGAGCTTCGGCGTAGCCACCGACTACTTGATAGCGTTTTGAAGCGCTGCCACACGATCAGTTCGCTCCCATGCAAATTCAGGAAGTTCACGACCGAAGTGACCATATGCGCTTGTTAGCGAATAAATCGGACGAAGTAAATCGAGATCGCGAATAATGGCAGCTGGTCGAAGATCAAATACCGTTACAACTGCATCTTGAATCTTTGCAACGGGAACAGTCTCAGTTCCAAAAGTTTCAACGAAAACTCCAACAGGTTGAGCTTTCCCAATCGCGTATGCCACTTGGACTTCGCAACGACGAGCAAGACCGGCAGCAACGACATTCTTTGCTACCCAACGCATTGCGTACGCTGCCGAGCGATCAACCTTCGATGGATCCTTTCCGCTAAATGCTCCCCCACCATGGCGGGCCATTCCACCGTAAGTATCAACAATAATCTTGCGGCCGGTTAAGCCCGCATCTCCCATTGGCCCACCAATAACAAAGCGACCAGTTGGATTAATCAGGGTACGAAGATCATTTTTAGGTAGATCAATAGTCGCAAGAATTGGATCTATCACATATTCGATAACCTCAGGTGTCAGTTTCTTGATTACATCAACCTCTTCGGCATGCTGGCTAGAAATAACTACAGTGTTAACAGCTATCGCGCGATCCCCGTCATACTCAATAGTTACCTGAGTTTTTCCGTCTGGACGGAGATAAGGCAAGGCACCAGATTTACGAACTTTCGTTAACTGTTGGGCTAAAGCGTGTGCCAGCCAGATAGGAAGTGGCATTAACTCTTTAGTATCGTCACAGGCATAACCAAACATTAAACCTTGATCGCCCGCACCTTGTAGATCTAATGGATCGACAGCTGAAGTGACGCGATGCTCGTAGGCATCATCAACACCTTGGGCGATATCTTGTGACTGCTGACCGATAGAGATCGAAACACCACAACTATTGCCGTCAAAACCTTTTTCAGAAGAGTCATAGCCAATGTTTAAAACAGTATCGCGAACTATGCCCATAACATCTGCGTAGCCATCAGTTGTTACTTCACCGGCGACATGTACCTGGCCTGTTGTAATCAGTGTTTCTACGGCAACTCTACTTTTTGTATCTTGAGATAATAATGAGTCCAAAACGGCATCTGAAATTGCATCTGCAATCTTATCTGGATGACCTTCGGTAACACTGATTCTGATGTAAAAAGACGCTTTGACATTTTTTAACCTAACTGCCGGATGGCTTGATCAAGAAGTAAATTTCCGAG
>CAIJHZ010000058.1 GCA_903820565.1 uncultured Actinomycetes bacterium | reverse complement strand
CTCCAGAATGGCTCGTGAATATTGCCAGTTGTTGGTGCATAGTCAGGTCCAAGGTTTGGCTTCATGATGCTATCGCCAGGTGCACCGTAGAACACAGATCCACCGGCAAGGTCGATCAATGATTGGGTGTTAATAGCGAAGAAGAATGCCTTACGAACTTCTAGACAATCCATGTGAGTCGCTGACAAGTTCATTGCGTAGTAGCGAACATATGGATCGTTAACGTTCATTCTTTGGCTTTCCTTGGTTGCATCAGCAAAGAATGCTTTGTTATTTGTTGACTGTAGAGCGTCAATGTTTACAGCGTTTGGTACGCCATCCTTAAGAATAAGGTCATCGCGAAGATCCTCAGCCAAACCAAATTGAACAACAATGTCATCTGGGTATGGAGTACGGATTGGATCGCTTGACTTCTTCCAAGCTGTGTTACGTACTAGACGCATTTCATCGCCAATTACATACTTGTCAATCTTGTATGGACCAGAAGCAAATGGACGAAGGTCGTACTTATCGCCTGTGTCCTTTGTCTTCTTAACTGGTGAAAATGCTGGGTATGTCATTGCATAGTTGAAGTCAGCAACTGTTCGTGACAGTTTAAATGTAACAGTGTTACCTGCACAGATAATTGTCTTATCAAATAGTGCTTGACCGGTCTTCTTGTATGGACCCTTGTATGCAGATGAACCATCAGCAAGTGTTGGCACATCAAGCATTGAGATCGCATATGTTGGACCATCAGTTAATACATCTTGAGCGAAAGTACGTGAAATTCCGTACTTAACATCTTCACATGTAATAGCTGATCCATCTTCCCAAGTAACGCCAGCTCGAAGTGTGAACTTCCAGGTCTTAGCGTTGTTGCTTGGAACTCCGGTGTTAGTTGCAAGATCTCCAATTAGAGTTGCACCATTTGCACCGGTCGCAGGCTTGTATGAAACAAGGTTGCGATATACGTATGAGTTGAAGAATGCGATATCCCGACCAACGTATAGACGTTGTGGATCTGGATGCTCCCATTGTTCAGCATGTGTAAGCATGTACAAAGTACCGCCAGTTGTTGGGGCAGCATTTGCAGTGGTGGTTGAGCCAACAGTCAACACAGCAGCTACTAGAGCAATTGCTGATGTTGATGCGATTAGCTTACGCACCGACTTTGTTGTTGCGGACATTAGTCCTCCTAGGTAATTAATAATCCAACTCGCGGCCGCGAATCAGATCAAAACCTGGATCAATATTTTCGAAGCATGCGCATCGCCTCGAATTTACTAACCTAACCAGGTTATCCCGATTTGTTCGGAACTCTATTTTTTTCATTTTACCGCTCGCTCTTTGGATCGATCGCGTCACGGATTGCATCACCAAGTAAATTTAAAGAGAGCACAATAACTATCAACATTATGCAGGGAATCAACAAATAAGCAGGATCTGCTCGCCAGTAGGTAATTGAATCAGCCAGTACTAATCCCCAAGTTGAGGCAGGGGCTTGAATACCAACTCCTAAAAATGAGAAGACAGCTTCGGCTGATAAAAATCCTGGAAGTGAAAGGGACAAAAACACAATTGCAGTTGGCCATAAGTTTGGCAAAATCTCTTTAGAAATAATTCGCCAGTTTGAGGCACCTAATGCTTGCGAGGCTAAAACAAAGTCACGCTCACGCATACTAAGCGCCTGTGATCTAACTAAGCGGGCAAAGCCAGCCCAACCAAAAAATACGAAGAATGCAATTAATACAACTATTCGAGCACCATTTTCTTTAGCAATTCCCAT
>CAIJHZ010000057.1 GCA_903820565.1 uncultured Actinomycetes bacterium | reverse complement strand
ATGAGCTTCATCAAGTATTTAACTTTGACCTATTAGATGCGCCATTTAATGCGGAGCATCTTTACGATGTAATGAATCGTTCAATTGATTTGATGGACACTGTAGATGCCCTGCCAACGTGGGCCTTAAGCAACCATGATTCACCTCGCGTTGCTTCTCGAGTTGGTGAACAGCAGTCACGTGCACTAGCCCTCTTTGTATTTGCTTTACCTGGATCTACTTATGTCTACGCTGGCCAAGAACTTGGACTTCCAGATGGTGTTATTCCAGATGAGTCTCGACAAGATCCAATTTATATACGAACCAATGGAGCCCAAAAGGGACGTGATGGTGCGCGCGTTCCATTGCCGTGGGATGGCGACAAGGCCCCATTTGGATTTACATCTGCAACTCCGTGGCTGCCTATGCAGGATAGTTGGAAAGAATTAACAATTGATAAGCAATCTGCAGATCCAAAGAGTTCACTGAATCTATATCGAAGTGCGTTGAATCTACGAGCAGAACATCTAATAAATAGCGGAGAAATCCAATGGGTCGAAACCCCACATCATGGAATCAAGAGTACGTCTCTCCTAGGATTTCGCCGAGGGCAGGTGTCGGTGTACATGAATCTAGGTGATTCACCTGTGGATGTTGAAATCTCAGGCAAAGTATTGATTGTTAGCGCTGGGATTCCTGACGGCCGAGATGGAAAGATTACGATTCCGCCTGTTTCAACGATATGGGTTCTTCACTAACTGACACAATACCGCCATGGAATCTACGACTACATGGCTAGTAACAATTGCCGTTCTAGCCGGGATCATTATTTTTGATCTTGGAATTGCTGTGATTCGACGAAACAAAGCCACTTCAATGGCAGAAGCTAGTCTGTGGACAGTCTTTTATATCGGAACCGCAATTATTTTCGGGGCACTGATGCCACACTGGACTGGCGCTGAAGGACAAAAGGAATTCTTTGCCGGGTGGCTGACTGAGTATGCACTATCAGTCGATAACATCTTTGTGTTTATTATTATTTTGACAAGTCTTAAGGTTCACAAGGAATCGCAGCAACTAGTTTTGCTGCTTGGAATTATGCTCACTATTGCAATTCGTGGACTTTTGATTCCCCTTGGCGCAGCTCTTATCGAATCATTTGCCTCAGTCTTCTTTTTATTCGGTGCTTTCCTTATCTACACCGCCTACACATTAGCCATGGAAAGTGAGGAGGATGAGTGGAGGGAAGGAAAAGTCATTGCAATTTTAAAGAAGCGCGGCTTTAGCACATTCGCCATCGCGCTTGTTGCTCTTGGCCTAACTAACTTGGTTTTCTCTCTTGATTCGATCCCTGCAATCTTTGGCCTAACTAAAGATCCATACATTGTCACAACGGCAAATGTTTTTGCCTTGATGGGGCTTCGCCAACTTTTCTTCTTATTAGAAGGATTGCTCGCTCGCTTAGTTTTCTTATCGAAGGGGCTTTCCTTCATTTTGGCCTTCATTGGAGTAAAGATGGTCATGGAAGCTTTTCACGGAATCGGTATCGATGACATTGCAGGAGTCCATATTCCAGAAGTCAATCTTGAAGTTAGCCTTGGGGTAATTGTCGCTAGCTTATTGGTGACGACAGTTGCAAGTCTTACAGCTACGCATAAAGATGGAAGTGAAACAGTTTAAAGATCAGTTTTCATCTTTCGTAAAGTTTCACGATCATGCTCTTTAGTGCGCTCGTGGATTTTTCGGATCTGCAATGCGAAGGCTTTAATTGCAGAATCAAAAGCTGCTAAGTCATTGAACTCGGCAGCTTCTGCGCGTATCAATGGTCCCGAGCCATGTGAGGTTAATACAACGCTATGAGCATGTTTGCCTTGTTGGGGGTTTGCCTCATGAAGAACTTCAACTTCAACTCGATCAATAACTACGCTAAATCGATCCATGCTGCTGAGTTTTTCTTGTGCGATTGATTTGAAATCTTCTGCTAAATCTGCGTGACGGGTATGAATTAGGATCTTCATACTTAGAAGGGTAGTACTAAGACCACCGCTGTCGCTATAGATGCGAGCAAAAATGATTTGCCCAAAATTTTCAGTGCT
>CAIJHZ010000056.1 GCA_903820565.1 uncultured Actinomycetes bacterium | reverse complement strand
GGTGGATTTTTAGATTCCACTATTGATCGTGTTACAGATTCAGCAGTGCTCATTGGTGTGACGCTTTTTCTAGTTGAGGCTAATGACGCGCTAGTTCCAGTCATTCTTCTTACTTTGGTTACGGGAATGTTGGTCCCATATATACGAGCAAGAGCTGAATCAATGGGAATTGATTGCTCAGGGGGAATAGCAGAGCGAACCGAGAGACTGGTTTTGGCATTGAGTGCCATTGGATTTAGTGGACTTGGAATTCCTTATGTTCTCGCGGGCGGAATGTGGCTACTAGCAATTCTGGGTGTCATTACTGTTCTTCAACGCATTTTGATTGTGTGGCGCAGTAGCAAATGATTATTCAAAACATAGTTGCCGGGTTCTACTTCGGAGCTTGGAGAATTTTGCGTTGGCTCCCAGAGAACTTCGTTTATGCCAATGCTTACCGTCTCGCCGATATTGCAACAAAGAAAAACGGTAAAAGTGTTCAAAGGTTACGCTCTAATTTAGCGCGCACACAGGCGGATATTACGGAACTCGATTTAGAATTACTGCTATATAAAGCAATGAGATCCAGCGCTAGATATTGGTGTGACACGTTTCGATTGCCAGATTGGTCGATGCAGCGCATTCAAAGCACGGTCACTGCTACTAATGAACACTTATTATTAGATGCAATCGCATCCAATAATGGTGGCGTTGTAACGGTTGCACATGCAGGAAATTACGATCATGCGGCAGCCTATTTCTGCAGTAAAGGCGGTCGGATTGTTACAGTCGCAGAACGACTAAAGCCAGAGGCGTTATTCAAGAAATTTATGTCATACAGAGAAGCATTCGGTATGGAATCCCTTCCTATCGATGGTCGCGTAATCCCAACGCTTCTGCAAAGAATTCGACAAGGTGGCATTGTCGCCTTGGCAGCTGATCGCGATTTATCGCGAAGCGGTATCAACGTTACTTTTTTTGGCGGGCCTGCCCGTATGCCTGCGGGTCCAGCTCTCCTTGCGATACGTACAGGCGTACCACTTATCTATGCGGGTATTTCATATACCGATACGGGAATACATATCGACTTCGAATTGGTTCCAATATCTATGACAGGAACTGAAACTGAGCGAGTTGCAGCAACGGTGCAAAATAGTGCTGATCTATTTGCAAAGGGTATTGCGCGCTATCCACACGATTGGCACATGATGCAACGCATCTGGATTGATGGAGATTTTATGGAACGCGAATAATGCTCACAAAGAAACTCAAAATTGGAATCGTCTGTCCATACAGTTGGGATACACCTGGGGGAGTACAGGCACATATACGAGACCTGGCAGAATTTCTCATTGCTTCCGGTCACAGCGTTTCAGTTCTTTCACCCGCTATTGATGAAGATGCGCTACCTGAATATGTTGTTAGTGCAGGTAAGCCAATCGCAATTCCATATAACGGAGCAGTCGCTCGTGTTTTATTCGGTCCTATTGCATTCGCTCGTGTTCGCCAATGGATCACACAAGGCGAATTTGATTTATTGCATTTGCATGAACCAGCGATTCCTTCACTTTCTCTTCTTGCTTGTTGGGCAGCAGAAGGCCCACTTGTTGGAACCTTTCACGCTGCTGCAAAGCGGCAGAAAATAATCTTTGCAATTGGCCCCATATTGGAGCCCGCAATTGAAAAACTCAATGCACGCATTGCAGTAAGTGAGGCTGCGCGTTCAACTCTTACGGAACATTTAGAAACGGATGCAGTTGTTATTCCTAATGGAATTTATGCCAAGCGATACGCTAATGGAACGCCGCAAGCAAAATGGCAAGGAAATACAATTGGTTTTATTGGTCGATTTGAAGAACCACGCAAAGGTCTCGCAGTTCTTCTTGAAGCGCTACCGATCATTGCTCGATTCGCACCCGATGTTCGTGTTTTTGTCGCAGGGCCGGGTGATAGTGAAGAGATAAGGAAAACTATTGATCCACAATTGCTTCCACGCTTTGAATTCCTAGGCCGAATCTCTGAGGAAGAAAAAGCTGATTTCATGGCATCCGTT
>CAIJHZ010000055.1 GCA_903820565.1 uncultured Actinomycetes bacterium | reverse complement strand
TCGAATTGATCCAACAGCGTCAATGCTCGGCACAGAACACAAACCATTCTGGGATCAAGAAGGCGTGCACGATATTTATCGTTCATGGCGCAAAATCTTTGACTCATACCCAGGGGACCGAATGGCAGTTGCTGAGGCGTGGGTCAGCCCAGCATCACGCATCGCGCGTTATGTACGCCCAGATGAACTTCAGAACTCATTTAACTTTGAAATGCTGACAACCTTGTGGGATGCCCAGCAGATTAAAGTCAAAATTGATAACTCAATTGAAGCTTTAGCTGAAGTTGGTGCGCCTACTTCGTGGGTATTTAACAATCACGATGTTGTGCGTTCAGTTGACCGACTAGACCTTGGATTGACTAATCACGGCGATTCAACTTTTTCACGCCAAGGAGATCCAAAGAAACTGAACATTGCTCGCGGAACTTTGCGTGCACGCAGTGCAACTTTGATGACACTTGCATTGCCTGGTGGAACTTATTTATACCAAGGCGAAGAACTTGCGTTGCCTGAAGTTCGCGATCTTCCAGAAGATCGTTTAACTGATCCGCGTTGGAAGATGAGCGGTTTCTTAGATCGCGGTCGCGATGGTTGTCGCGTTCCGCTGCCTTGGTCATCTGATCCAAAGGGTGGATTTGGTTTTTCATCAAATGACGCGCTGCAATTAAATGAAACATGGTTGCCGCAATCACCATGGATGGGTAAGTACGCAGTTGATACACAAGATGGTGTTGAAGGTTCAACACTTACTATGTATCGCGAAGCACTTGCTATTCGTAAAGCCGAACCGGGCCTTGGCGATGGTCCTATGGAGTGGATTGAAGCGGGCAAGGATGTTGTTGCATTTGAGCGTCCCGGAGATTTCGCCTGCTACATCAACTTTGGTGCGCCGATTCAGTTGCCAAGCAATAGCCAAATCTTGATTGCAAGCGGTCCAGTAACAGGTCACACCTTGCCAACTGATACAGCTGTTTGGGTGCGCCTGGTTCCGTAATGCAGCCCACAAGAAGAGTTCATCCTGCATGGATTGCTGCGATCGTTACCTTCTTTACCCTTGTAGCAACAGCTGGTTTTCGCTCTGCACCTTCGGTTTTAATTGTTCCGCTTGAAGATGAATTTGGTTGGGGTCGAGACCAGATTTCTTTTGCAATTGCAGTAAATGTTCTCTTATTCGGTTTAACGGCACCTTTTGCAGCAGCCTTAATGGAACGTTTTACGGTACGAAAAGTTGTTATGGCTGCCTTAACTACTGTAAGTACAGGTGCTTTCCTAACAACATTTGTGAACGCACCATGGCAGTTGGTGCTCACTTGGGGCGTAATAGTTGGAGTTGGAACAGGTTCAATGGCCCTTGTCTTTGCCGCAACAGTTGCAAATCGTTGGTTTGTAAAACGCAGGGGCTTGGTAGTTGGTGCGTTAACAGCAGCATCTGCAACTGGTCAATTAGTTTTCTTACCTGGATTGACATCACTTTCACAATCATATGGATGGAAATCAATTGGTGTAACAATTGGCGCAGCCTCTTTGCTAATGGTTCCAATGATCTATTTATTTCTACGCGAAAAGCCAGCAGATCTAGGAATCTTGCCTTATGGAGCTCCAGAAAATTGGCAGCCTCCAGTTAAATCAACAATGAACGCTGGTAAATTAGCAATAGTTACCTTGAAGGAAGCAACTGCACATAAAGATTTCTGGATTTTATTTGGAACTTTCTTTGTCTGTGGTCTATCAACAAGTGGATTAATCGGAACTCACTTTATTCCGGCCGCTCATGATCATGGAATGGGTCAGGTTGTGGCAGCTAGTCTGTTAGCCATGATCGGTGTGTTTGATGTTATTGGCACACTGGCTTCTGGTTGGTTAACTGATAAATATGATCCACGAAAGCTTCTATTTTTCTATTATGGTCTTCGCGGACTTTCACTCTTTTTGCTTCCATCAATTTTGTTTTCAACGCTTCATCCCTCAACTCTTGTCTTTATTATTTTCTATGGCCTGGATTGGGTTGCAACGGTTCCGCCAACAATTATGTTATGTCGCACAGTCTTGGGACCTGATCGTGCAACAGTTATATATGGATGGGTCTTTGCTGCCCATCAAATTGGTGGATCCATTGCAGCCTTTGGCGCGGCTGTATTGCGTGTAAAACTTGGCGACTATGCAGCAGCCTTTTATATAAGTGGTGCCCTTTGTTTAGTAAGCAGTTATTTCGTATTGCAGATTGCAAAAGGCAAGAGCACCGCTAGTCTGCAGGTATGAGCAACTTCTACGAACAAGTCGGTGGAGAAAAGTTTTTCGCTGACCTGGTGTCCCAGTTTTATGCAGTTGTTGCAACAGACCCAATTTTACGTCCGATGTATCCAGAAAATGATCTGCAAGGTGCTGCCCAACGTTTGCAATGGTTTTTAGAACAGTACTGGGGCGGACCTGATACCTACCAAGAAAACCGCGGACATCCGCGACTTCGTATGCGCCATGCGCAGTTTGCGATCAACACCGCAGCACGAGATGCTTGGCTTAACGCCATGCGCATAGCTGTAGATGGTGTAGAAATTAATGAAGAGTTAAAGACACAGCTGTGGAGCTATTGTGAAATGGCGGCTAATTCGATGGTTAATCAACCAGATTGAGATTGATTTCCAACCTTTAGAATTTCACCGTTGCGCAAGTACCACAAAGTTCCCTGACCGTCTCGAACAGTGGTAACACGAAGTCCAACTTTTTCAACAACACCTTCAATTTCTAGTACATCAACTGAATCACCAACACCGTATTGATCTTCGATTAACATAAAAATTCCGGACAAAATATCGCGGACCAAAGTCTGCGCACCGAGTCCAACTGCAACTCCGACGATTCCAGCAGAAGCAATAAGTGGACCTAAATCAAATCCGAATTCTCCAAGTGCCATGCCAATTGCAATGATCCAGGTTGCACTTTTCAGCGTTGCAGTTAGTACTCCACCGATTGTGCTTGCGCGTTCTTTTTGGCGAGCAACAATATTGCGCGGCCCAGGGACCAAATCGGCCGATGCCAATTTGTTCATGGCGCGCGTAATTGCACGAGATCCAATTGATTGAATTAAGCCAGCACCAATAAGGATGACCAGGATGCGCAGGGGAGTCCCAGTCATCCATTCGAGGAAGTTACGCATAGAGTCGCTCATAATGACGAGACTTTATCCAAATCTTTACCTAAAAGCCCCATTCAAATACCCACGAGGTCGGGTGTTTTGGTGCAAGATTATGCAATCGGCGCCAGCCAGGCGCTAGATCGGGAGCGATATATGTCGCGCACACTTGTCTTAAATGCCACCTACGAGCCGTTGGGTGTCATAACAAATCGTCGCGCACTGATCCTTGTCTTAAATCACAGAGCTGTCATGGTCGAAGACTCTGGTGAAATTTTGCGGTTTGCTGGTGGTCAAGTTTCCTTGCCAGCAGTTGTGCGTCTTACAAAATTTGTTCGAATTCCGTATCGCCATTCAGTTCCGCT
>CAIJHZ010000054.1 GCA_903820565.1 uncultured Actinomycetes bacterium | reverse complement strand
ATGGAGTGCCTGGTGGCGCTTAAAGGTATTGATTCACCGACACAACTAATTGTTGAGGTTTCAAACGGATTAACTTTTGAGGAAGCATTTCTAAAAGTGTATGGAATCAGCTGGAATGAGGCCTCACCAATTCTGGCTAAGACTGTTTCTCAAATCTTCTTGGCGCGTTAGTTAAACCCTAACGATCCGTATAGTTTTAAGCCCTTTTCATTATCGGCATCCACATACAAAATCGCATGTTTTAACCCTTTATTGGCAAGGTAATTGATTGCTTCCACAGATAAAGCACGGGCAATGCCTCTGCCTGCGTGATCTGGATGCGTGCCAACTACATACAGCTCGCCTACTGGGTCTTGATTAATGAGGTCTTGGTGGATTTTGGTCCAGACAAACCCTTCTATTACGCCACTTTCTGTTGCCAGAAAAAAACCATGTGGATCAAACCATGGTTCTGCGATCCGATTATCAAGATCTTGCATCGCCCAATTACCCTGATCAGCATGGTGAGAAAAGATTAGGTTATTGAGCTCAAGCCACTGTTGTTTATGAATTTCAGGGTCAAAGGTTTCGATAGTGTAATCGTGGTCGGCTTGTGGCAGTGAATCCGCATTGAGATCGCGATGCAGCTTAAGTATGTGGCGCATTGTTAAGCATCAACGGTAAAGCGATAACCAACATTTCGAACTGTGCCAATGATTGCTTCAAATTCAGGACCTAGTTTTGAACGTAGGCGGCGAATGTGCACATCTACTGTGCGAGTTCCACCAAAGTAGTCGTATCCCCAAATTTCTTGCAGCAACTGTGCACGCGTAAACACACGTCCTGGGTGTTGTGCGAGGTATTTCAATAGTTCAAACTCTTTAAAAGTTAAATCCAAAACGTTGCCTTTAAGGCGGGCAGTGTAAGTCGATTCATCAATTGTTACTTCACCGCTTCTTATTTCTCCGCTATGAGGATCAGATGCAACCATTTCAATTGCATGCTTTCCGAGTGCGATGCGAATCCGTGCATCAACTTCGGCAGGTCCTGCTGTATCGAGAATGACATCGTCAATTCCCCAATCAGCATTAACTGCGGTTAATCCACCTTCAGTTGTGATGGCAATGATGGGGCAACCAACACCGGTTGAATTTAGAAGCTTTGTTAAAGATTTAGTTGCTGGCAGATCACGGCGCGCATCAATCATTAGTACATCGGCATCAGGAGCATCAACCAAGACACTTGCTTCGGCAGGCAAGATGCGAACTTGATGCTGCAGCAAACCAAGTGCAGGAAGCACTTCTGCGCTGGCACCAAGAGTGTTCGTAAGTAGAAGAACCCTTGCCATTGGTACAGACTACCCCTGTGAAATCTTTGCTTCCAATCGTGATCGTCCTAGTCTTAGCAACTGGATACGGGCTTTGGTATCAGCGTTCACGCGGCAAAGTTGTTGTTAAATCAGACAAAGGTCTGATCACGGAAAGCATGATTGGGGTGGCTTTGGGGTCACGTGTGACCTTGGTGCAGTTCTCGTCAGCCTTTTGCAGCCCATGTCGAGCGACGCGAATGTTGCTTGAAGATGTCACTGCAGAAATGGCAGAAGTTGTTTACGTAGAGATCGACGCCGAAGGTAATTTGGAGCTAGTACGCAGCTTAGACATTCGTAGCACTCCGACAACACTATTTTTGGATCGCAATGGTCACGAAGTCGGTAGAGCAGCTGGCGCGCCAAAACGTGATCAAGTCTTTGCAGCTATCTCTGCAATTCAATAGTAACTGCGAATAACTCGCAACTCGCTTAACTTCAGTAACATCTTTAAAATTCTCAAATGACTCAACTTCTGAATTCGCAAACAACAATTATCGATGCACGTGGTCCACGTTTTGGTGCAGTTATTACAACAGCAGTATTAGCAACAGCTTTAGCAACCAATAATATTTGGGTAATAGTTGCACAAGCTGTTGTCTTTGCGATCGGTGCATTTAAGGGACCACAATTCACTCCGTACGCATCTATCTATAAAACTTTTGTAAAGCCTCGCCTAAAGCGTGAAGCACCAGTTGAGGATGTTCGCCCACCACAGTTTGCACAAAGCGTCGGATTGCTATTTGCATTAGTCGCGATTGGCGGTTTATCCATAGGCGTAAGTGCGATCTTTACAGTGGCAGTTGCCTTCGCTTTAGCAGCAGCCTTTCTAAATGCTGCCTTTAATTTCTGCTTAGGCTGCGAGGTTTATCTTCTCCTACTTCGCGCTCGTAGCAAGTAAGGGTAAGGTTTATACATGGCCGGAAAACACGAATTACACGAAAAGGGATTGCGTCTAACACCCCAACGCGAGTTAGTTCTTTCTGCAGTGCGTTCGCTCGGGCACGCAACACCTGAAGAAGTTGCAGAAAAAGTACGCGAAACTCATCCTGGTATAAATCTTTCAACTGTCTACCGAAATCTCGAAACTCTCCAAAACGTTGGACTTGTTCTGCACACACATTTAGGTCATGGCGGTGCGACTTATCATGCGGCCGAAGAGCTAACACACTTGCACTTAGTGTGCGGCACCTGCGGATCAGTGGGCGATGCCCCAATTGAAGCAGCAGCAAACTTTGTGAATGTTTTAGCCGATGATTACGGCTTTAAAACAGATGTCACGCACTTTGCTGTGTATGGCACCTGTGCTGCATGCGTAAAGCCATAGGACTACTTAAGGTTTTTCAAGATAGATTAGCGACATGAGCGCCGTATTAGTTGAAGCTGGTCCTGACAAAGGAGCTGTTTGGCATTTCGGTGAACCAGTTAAAGAACAGCGTGCCCTAGAAGCTGGAACTGCGTGGGCAGATTTATCCCATCACAATATTGTTGCTGTCAGCGGTGAAGATCGTTTGAAGTGGCTGCATGATCTAACAACACAATTTGTCAGCGATCTACAGCCAGGTGTGTGGATGCCTAACATGATTCTGGATGCAAAGGGACATGTTGAGTTTCAATTCAATGTAGTCGATGACGGAACAACAACATTCTTGGTTTTAGATCCAGGGTTTTCAGAACAGTTAATTGAGTACTTAACAAAAATGAAGTTCATGTTGCGCCTTGAAGTTCGTGATGCAACCAGCGAGTACGCAGTTTTGCGCGCACCCGGAACTCCTACAGATATCGGCGGTCCATTTGCACTGGTGCCTCGTAACGAAGTTGAAGAAATGAAGAGCACTTTTGGTGGCGTTGCAACACAGGTTGGTACCTGGGCACTTGATGCTGAAAGAGTTGCTGCACACCGTCCCCGCATTGGTTTTGAAACAGATCACAAATCAATTCCCAATGAAATTGGCGTATTAAACGGTGCTGTCCATATGAAAAAAGGCTGCTACCGCGGTCAAGAAACTGTGGCAAAGATATATAACTTGGGTAATCCACCACGGCGATTAGTCTTATTGCACCTTGACGGCAGCGATGTTGGCTTTCCAGCAGTAGGAACAAAGATTGAAAATGACGGGGTAGTTGTTGGATTTATTGGCACAGTTGCCCGTCATCATGAATTAGGAACAATCGCATTGGCAATAGTGAAGAGAAATACACCAATTGATGCAACGCTAAGCGTTGATGGAGTTCCTGCAGCACAACAAGTAATTGTTTAACCGCTATTCTTAAGCCATGGAGCTTTTCACATCAATAATCCTTGGCCTAGTCGCCATCGCATTAGGTGTAGTTCTCACCATTTATGCATTTAAAGGTCGCCAATCACAAGCGCGACGAACCACTAACTGGAGGCAACGTCCCTAATGGTTTTCACAATTCCCGAAGGTTTGCATCCAGATCTAAACCCATTGGCATGGATGGTTGGTACATGGCGCGGCAAAGGTCGCGGCGAATACCCGACTATCGAACCCTTTGAATTTGCATCAGAAGTTGTCTTTAACCACGATGGTCGCAACTTCCTAAATTATTTTTCACGCTCCTGGATTATTGATGCGGAAGGCGAAATTATTCGCCCTGCATCATCTGAAGTTGGTTTTTGGCGTGTGAAACCAAACAATGTCTTAGAAGTTTTAATCTCACACAGCACCGGTATAACCGAAGGTTGGGTTGGAACTTTTGATGGTCCAAAGATCCAGTTAGTAATGGATCAAGGGTATTCAGCACCATCAGCAAAAATTGTTACAGCAGGTGTGCGTTTATACGGACTTGTTGCTGGCGAATTGTTTTACGCCTATGACATGGCAGCTGAAGGTCAAGAACTACAAGCACACGTCTGGTCTTCATTAGAGCGTCAGAGCGAGTAAGTGAATACATTAGCTATAGGCGAAACTTTGGCCGAGCTTGTTCGAAATAATGTTGTTGAATCGATACATACAGGCCACTTCGTTGCTTTAGACAGCGATGGTTCAATACTGATGCAAAAAGGCGACCCAACTCAATTAATTTATCCACGATCATCATACAAATCTATTTTGGCTTCAGCGATGGTTCGAAGTGGAGTACAACTAGAACCACGATTGTTGGCTCTGACCTGTGCGTCACATTCAGGATTGGCGATGCATCAAGATGGTGCACTTGAAATACTTGCACTTGCTGGATTAGATGAAAATGCATTGCAAAATGTGAAAGGAAAGCCGCTTGATGAAGCAGCGGCGTTAGCTAATCCTGTACCAACACGTTTGGCCATGAACTGCAGTGGAAAACATTCTGGAATGCTTTTGGGATGTGCAACGAGCAATTGGTCAACTACTGACTACTTAAACGTTGATCATCCTGTACAAGTTGCATTCAAGGATGAACTCGAAAACCTTGCAGGAGAAAAAGTGTCACATGTTGCCGTTGATGGGTGTGGAGCGCCACTGTTTCTGATTTCACTTTTGGGCCTCGCACGAGCAATACGCAATTTAACAATTTCAGTTGATCCAGTACACCAAGAAGTTGTGAATGCGTGCCGCAGCTTTCCTGACATGGTTGCTGGACCTGAGCGAATGACCTCACGACTAATGAAAAAACACCCTGGTTTGTTTATGAAAAGTGGTGCGGAATCAATCATGATCGCATCAGTTCCAGATGGACGAACTTTTACCTACAAGGTCAATGATGGAGGATTACGCCCTCGCGTTGCTATTACGGTCGCTGGCTTGAAATTTTTAGGCATAGAAGCGGTCGAAGATCAGGAAATGGTTTTTGGTGGTGGCCAAGTAGTTGGCTCAATACGTTCTGCATTTTAATAACTTTCGCTAAATCGCAGCACTACGCGTACCCTTAAGAACATGACCGGCCGCATTGCAGTATTAATGGTGCACACATCACCCCTGGAGCAACCAGGTATTGGTGATGCCGGCGGGATGAATATTTATGTTGTTGAATCCGCACAACGCATGGCGGCTATGGGCGTTGCAGTCGACATCTTTACTCGTCGTACACATGCAAGTGAAACTGACATTGTTGAAATTTCTGCCGGTGTACGTGTGCGCTACTTTGATTGTGGGCACGGAACTTTAACTAAAGAGCAGTTACCAACACATATTGCAGGCTTATCTAAAGAATTTCTACGCATCGTGAAAGAAGAAAACTACGATGCTATCCATTCACATTATTGGATTTCAGGAAAAGTTGCTATGCCTGCAGCAAAAGAACTAGGAATTCCACTCGTTCACACCATGCACACCATGGCTCGTGTTAAGAATCTCAACTTGGCCGAAGGTGAAACACCCGAGCCAATGATTCGCGTGCGGGAGAAACACAAGTTGTTGCTGCAGCACAGGCGCTAGTTGCGAACACCGATGCCGAAGCTGCCAGCCTGGTTTCTCTTTACGATGCGTGCCCAGACATCGTGCATGTTGTTAGCCCAGGTGTGGATCTGTATACATTTACACCAGGTCAAGGACGTAGTGCAGCACGTGCCATTGTTGATCTGCCACACGATTCACTCGTTGTAACTTTTGTCGGCCGCATCCAGCCGCATAAGGGCCCCGAAGTTTTAATTCGTGCAACTAGCGAATTGCTAAAACACTCACCATTGCTTCGACATAAATTAATCGTCAATATTATTGGCGGTGCATCAGGTGCAAACACCGAAGAAGTGGATCGCTTAAAAGAGCTTGCAACATGGTTGGCTATCGATGATGTTGTTCGCTTTGCGCCTCCCGTTCCACGTGCCGATTTAGCTCAGTGGTATCGCGCAGCAGATCTAGTTGTCGTGCCTAGTTATAGCGAAAGCTTTGGATTGGTTGCGCTGGAATCACAGGCATGTGGAACACCAGTTGTTGCAACAGCGGTTGGTGGACTTCGCACCGCAGTTGCTGACGGTATTTCGGGTGTTTTAGTTGATGGGCATGATCCAAAGGCTTGGTCATCTGTGATTTCACGCTTGCTGCAAGAACCACAGCGCCGCGTACTACTTTCAATGGGTGCAATTGAACATGCTTCACACTTTGGTTGGGATGCAACAGTCCGCGGAACTTTAGATATTTACGATCAAGTTATTACGCAGACCCGCAAATCATTGGAAGCGTAAATGGCTGCGATCGACCCTCGTATTACCATCGAAGAGTTTTTAGATTCTCATGACCTGGAATATGAGCGCAAAGATGCCAACACCTTTTTAGTCTCTTTGCCTGGTGAAAAGAAGTTACAGACCCACTGTGCGCTAATTGTTGGCGACCATTCCTTAAGTATCAACGCCTTTGTTATCCGTAAACCCGATGACAACCAAGCCGGCGTTCACGAGTATTGCATGTTAAAAAACGCAGGCATGTATGGAATTGCCTTTGCCACCAATGAACTAGGCGACATCTTTTTGGTTGGACGGCTACCTTTATTTGCAGTCACAGATCGAGAACTAGATCGTTTGGTTGGCTCTGTTTTGCAATACAGCGATAGCTCCTTTAATCCGCTTCTTGAACTGGGATTTGCCAATGCAATCCGTCGTGAATGGGCTTGGCGGGTTTCACGCGGTGAATCTCTAGCCAATTTAGATGCATTTAAGCACTTGGTGTAACAAGCGGCATTTGGTTTAGACTGTACTCATGACAAACTTCGAACTTGTATTGCTTCGCCACGGTGAATCTGAATGGAATGCCAAGAATCTTTTTACTGGTTGGGTCGATGTTCGACTTTCAGATAAAGGTGAAGCTGAAGCTCGTCGCGGTGGTCAGATGTTGGCAGAGCGCGGATTATTGCCGGATGTGGTTCATACATCATTGCTGCGGCGCGCGATTAATACATCGCAGTTAGCCCTCGATGCTTGTGATCGTCATTGGATTCCGGTGCATCGCTCTTGGCGTCTTAATGAACGTCATTACGGCGCCCTGCAAGGCAAGGACAAAGCGCAAACGTTGGCGCAATACGGCGAAGAACAGTTCCAGTTATGGCGCCGTAGTTTTGATGTGCCACCTCCTGCAATCGAAGACAATGATGAATTCAGCCAGGCCAAGGACCCTCGTTACGCCGATCTTGGTGCGTTGGCACCAAAGACTGAATGCTTAAAAGATGTCATTACCCGCATGCTGCCCTATTGGGACGAAGCGATCGTGCCTGATCTCAAGGCAGGTAAGCGAGTTCTTGTAACAGCTCACGGAAACTCATTGCGTGCATTGGTAAAGCACCTTGATGGAATTAGTGATGCTGACATTGCTGGATTAAATATTCCAACTGGTATTCCGCTGTATTACAAACTCGATGAAAATTTCAAGCCAGTTGTTAAAGGTGGAGAGTACTTAGATCCAGAGGCAGCGAAGGATGCAATCGCTGCTGTGGCAAATCAGGGAAAGAAGTAAAGCAGTTCAGTAAAAATTATTTAGTAGGTGTTGGTGAAGCAGTTGGTGATGACGAAGGTGTAGCTAGAGTATTTCCTGCTGTCACTCCTGCGTAAATATCGCTAGTGTCGCGAACGAGTGCATTGAGAGTTATTTCTCCTGCTTGCTTGAAGAACATACTGACCTTCACATGTGATCCAGCTGATCCGCCAAATCCGGCAAGAACAACTTTTGCATTTGCGCGTTCACCTTCAAAAATAAGCGGCACATTCTTAGGCAAAACACTATTGCCGGTGTAATTTGCGGTGCTTCCGTTAATTGCAACGCCTAATAGCGCATCATCAGTGTCGCCGTTATTTACAATAGTCCCGACCAGAACAGCATTGCCACCAGGGGCTGCAACTACAAGAAGGTTAACAATCTTGATGTTATTTCCATCTTGTGTGATTGCAGCTTCAACGCCATCTGTTACTTGGTTTACTTGGCGGGTAGAAGCGTTTACTCCCGCTCCGCATCCACTGAGTGAGACGGCTAATGCCGCAATTGCTAATAAAGAAATAGTGCGACGCATAAGACCAATTGTCTCACATCAAATAAGCAGTAAATAACGCTACTTATTCGGGGTTTTCTGATCCAAATAATGCTGGTAGAATTGACCCTCTAGCGAAGGGCATCACATGACATTTAAGGTCGGCGAAACCGTTGTTTATCCTCACCACGGGGCAGCATTAATTGAAGCT
>CAIJHZ010000053.1 GCA_903820565.1 uncultured Actinomycetes bacterium | reverse complement strand
TCACCTTCGAGTCCATGCTCATGTAAAGCGGCAAGTACCCGCTTAACAGCTGCTTTTTCTTTTACGCCTTCCACTTAGCTAGATTACCCAAGTTTCAAAAAGGGTGAAGACTGCAATTGCGTACAGTAGGAATGCAAATGACTTACGCAGTAGCGCTGGATTCATCTGGCCGCTTTTAATGGAAGCTAGTCGTGCAATCACTACTGCTGAAATTGCCATTGCAATTGGCACAGTCCATGTGACTTCAGACCAGCTTTGGTAGTGTCCAAAAAATGCCGTGATTGAATTGATTGCGATGATTGCAAGTGATGTTCCAGCAGCTTTCCCTTGCGGGACTTTGAAGAAGAGCACAAGTACTGGGATTGCAAGAAAGCCACCACCGATTCCAAATAAACCCGTCATTGACCCGATCACAAGTGAAATGACGACTAGCCAGAAGAAGGGGACCTTCTTTTCAGTACCAGCTATTGGCTTAATCAGCATTGCAGTTCCTGCGGTTACCAAAACAAATGAAAAACCTGTCGTGATTATTGAATCGCTTAAACGATGGGCTATGACTGAAAAACCAATATTGGTGACAAGACCCAAAGCCCAGATGATGCCAGCTTCTCTAAACAATACTTCCTTGCTTTTTATTTTTGGAAGCAAGCCCGAGATAGCTGCACTTAATACGACTGCGATTGCAGCGGTAGTTGCAGCTTGGGGAGTGAAGTTAAAGATGTATAAAAGGATGGGGACCGAAAGCATCGCCCCACCCGCACCAATGAACCCAAGGACAGCGCCGATAAAGGCACCTGCCAGCAATCCACCAATGATCTCCATGGGGTAAGTGTGGGGCACCAAGGCTCCTTGGCTGCCTAGGCTCAACACGCTCAACCACTTGCTATTTGTCGGTGGGAAGGGCTATTTTTCGAACATCTGTTCGAATACCCACAGCCTTGAAAGGTAGCCTCACACATGTCAGCCAGCCAGGTTAACTCCGCCCTCGATGTCACCATCGATGGGGCAACAACTCCTATTGAGTTCACCTATAAAGGAAAACGTTTTCGCATTCATGCAGTCTTATCTAGATGGTGTGAAGCAGGCGGCTGGTGGAATCGCATTAGTGATGGCAAGTATCGCCCTGATGATCAAGCACGCGCCTTGTGGCGGGTAGAGGCAGCACCTATTGGCGCGCTAACAACCTTCGAACTAGAACGTGATGAAGTAACAGGTCAGTGGATTATTCGTAACGTATGAGCTTTATTCATCTCAATGTTGCCAGTGGCTATTCATTGAAATACGGAACAACACAGCCCAGCGATCTAGTACAGCGCGCAGCAGAGTTTGAAATGCCGGCACTCGCCCTAACAGATCGAGATGGGTTAGCTGGTGCTATCCGTTTTACGCAAAGCTGTGTTGATTACGGGATCGCACCGATCATCGGAGTTAATTGTGCAATTGACCTGGGCGGTAGTAAGGGTCGCATCACATTACTGGCACATAGTGATGGGGGATGGCGCTCGCTATGTAGGTTGATGACATCGCTAACAATGACAAGTGATACACGTGTGCCTGTTCTAACTTTAGATTTTTTGAAGCAATTCAGCCAATACAGCACCAACGTCTATGCGATGCACGGACCTGAATCACCTATTAGTAGCGCACTACAAAACCATCGCTTTGATCAGGCGCTATCTATCTTTAATCAAACCCGTGACCTATTTGCAGGCAATGCAATTGAATGTGTTTCACACTTGGTAGCAGGACGTGGCCCACGTTCTACCGAACACGCTGCCAGATCCTTAATCTTTGCTAGAGATAATGATTTAGAGGCTGTTATTACCAACGCTGTACGTATGAAGGATCGCACCGATGGGCCGGTTGCAGATGTTTTAGATTGTGTGCGCCAGCTAGTTCCGCTGCATGATCGCCATATAGAACGTCGTAACGCTGAAGGTTTTTTAAAATCTAGCGATGGAATGATTTCATTGGCAGCTGAAATTGCCCGAGCTGGCGGTGAGCGAACACCACGCGCGTTATTAAAAACAACCCGCGAATGGGCAGAGCGTTGCTTGTTATCGCCCCAGCGCGACATTGGATTAGGGGCCGCACACCTGCCAGAACCACACGTTGTAGGCGTCAATACCGCGCAAGAAATGCGCGCTTTATTGCGTACTCGAAGTGAAGCTGGCATTAACTGGCGATATAACAGCAGCGATCAAATCAGCAAAGCTCGCGCACGCTTAGATGACGAGCTAGCAACAGTTGCAACACTCGGATTCGAATCATACTTTTTAACAGTTGCAGATATTTCTGACATGGCACGTGATGCTGGCATTCGGGTTGCAGCACGTGGCAGCGGTGCCGGCTCATTGATCTGTCACTTACTTGGAATTTCAGGTGTAGATCCAATGCAACATGGTTTATTGATGGAGCGTTTTTGCTCGCCGTTGCGCAGAGCCTTGCCAGATATTGACATCGATGTTGAATCGGCAAGGCGCCTAGAAATTTACGACATGGTCTTTAAACGATATGGCGATAGCAATTGGGCTGGAGCTAACAATCAATCACGGTGCGCAGTTGTTTCGATGGTTGATACCTATCGTGCCCGCCATGCAATCAGAGATGCTGGCGCAGCACTCGGCTTGCCCGGTATGGAGATTGATATGTTGGCAAAATCAATGCCACATGTGCGTGCGCGCCACATTGCAAGAACCCTTGAATCCTTGCCCGAACTTCGCTGCCTTAACACTTCTGCGCCATTGATGGCAGCAACGATTGAGATGGCACAACGTCTAGATGGCTTGCCCCGACACCTTGCAATGCATCCATGTGCCATTGTTTTATCTGATGGTGGTTTTCTAGATCGAGCGCCATTAATGGCAAGTGCCGGTGGATATCCCATGGTTGCCTTTGATAAGGATGATGTCGAAGCAGTGGGCTTATTAAAGCTAGATGTCTTGGGTGTTCGGATGCAATCGGCAATTGCTTACTCAATGAAGGAAATCGAACGGGTTCATGAAGAAAAAATTGATATCGATGCTGTGCCACTAGATGACACAGCGACTTACGAATTAATTCAATCCACTAAGACCCTCGGAATCTTTCAGGTGGAAAGTCCAGGACAACGCGAACTAGTAGGAAAGCTTGCTCCTAAAAACTTTACCGATTTAATTATTGATATCTCACTGTTTCGCCCAGGGCCTATGAAAAGTGACATGATCACGCCATTTTTAAAGGCACGTCATGGGTGGAGCTCGGCACAGATAATCCACCCTGATTTGTATGAAATTTTGACCCATACCGAAGGCGTTGTTGTCTTCCACGAACAAGTTATCCAGATCATTGCAACGATGACTGGGGTTTCTTTGGCAACGGCTGATGAAAAACGCAGATCGTTGGGGGACCGTGCTGGCCAACAAGAGGTGTGCGATTGGTTCTTTCCGGCAGCAACTGCCAAGGGGTATGAGCTATCAACCATCGGCGAAATCTGGGATGTTTTGCGCGCATTTGCATCCTTTGGTTTTTGTAAAGCCCATGCTGCTGCCTTTGCTATGCCCACTTATCAATCTGCCTGGCTTAAAACGCATTACCCAGCTGCATTTTTTTCTGGGGTATTAACTCATGACCCTGGCATGTATCCCAAGCGTTTAATTGTTGATGAGGTCAGACAAATGGGAATCACCATTGCACCCCTTGATGTCAACGCATCTGATTCTGTCTATCGGGTTGAAGACCACGGAAATGCTATTCGTATTGCGCTTTCAACCGTTGCCGGCATTAGTGATGGTGAAGTGCAATCAATTATCGCTGGTCGTCCTTATGTTGATCTCAATGATTTTGTCCGCAGGTCTGGATCTAGTACCCCAATTACCGAAAGCATGATTTTGACTGGTGCATTTGATTCGTTGCATGTTGATGTTAACCGCCGAGACCTACTGCTACATTTTTCTGATCTACAAAAATCACCAGGTACAGCCGTATCTGGCGCGCAGATGAACTTAGGCTTTGAACCACCAGCGTTAATCAGCAGCGGTTTGCCAGCAATGACAGCTGCAGAAAGTGTTAAGTACGAGGTCGATCGTTTAGGTATTGATATGTCTCGTCACATGATTGAATTTTATGGAGAGTTCCTTAACTCAATTGGCGCCGTACGTTCTAGTGATTTACTAAAACAACGATCCCAGTCGTCAGTTCTGGTCGCAGGAATCAAGGTTGCGATGCAGACACCACCAGTGCGCTCTGGCAAACGTGTAATTTTCTTAACCTTAGATGATGGATATGGGCTTAGTGATTCAGCATTTTTCACCGATGTTCAGAGCGAATACGCCAATGTTTTATATTCCACATCACTATTGCTTGTGCGGGGAGTAACCCGTCGTACTGGGGCTAGAGGAATATCGATAAGAGCCACTGGGGCGTGGGATTTACGTGCCGCCTACGAAAGTTGGAGCACCAAACAAAGTACGCTCGCAATATGACGACAGATGAGAAGCCAACCCAGGCAACGATTCTGCATGTTGATATGGATGCGTTTTTTGCATCGGTTGCCGAAAAAGATAACCCCGAATTAAAAGGTAAGGCCGTTGTTATTGGCATGGGCACCCGCGGAGTTGTATCTGCGGCCAACTATGAAGCACGCAAATTCGGAATTCATTCGGCAATGCCGGTGGGACAAGCCCGTCGATTAGCACCACATGCAATCTTTTTGCCGGTTGATATGGCCCGCTACCAAGAGGTCTCTGGCCACATCATGGAGATCTTTGAAAGCTTCACACCCAATGTTGAACCAGTCTCAGTCGATGAAGCATTTCTAGATGTAACTGGTGCGAAGAAGTTACTGGGCACAGGTCGTGAGATCGCAACAGCAATTCGTGCCAAAGTTGAAGCACAAGAAGGTATTACCTGCTCTGTTGGTATCGCACCTTCTAAGTTCATTGCAAAGCTTGCATCAACCCATTGCAAACCCAATGGAATGCTAGAGATAACTAGCGATCGTATTCTTGAGTTCCTGCACCCCTTGCCAATTTCTGCGATGTGGGGAGTGGGTCCAAAGACGGCAGAAGTACTTGAACGATTAGGGCTTCGCACTATTGAAGATATTGCCAAATTGCCTCGCACAACTTTAATTCGAGCAGTGGGTGATGCAGCAGGTGCGAACTTACATGAACTTGCTTGGGGCCGTGATTACCGAGATGTCGCACCACACGATGCTGAAAAAAGTATTAGCGCGGCAGAAACTTTCCCAACTGATTTAGATAACCCGGAAGAGATCTTGCGCGAGTACTTACGTTTATGCGAGCGCGCTACATCTCGAATGCGAGATAAAGAATTGTTTGCAAAGACGATTTCAATCAAGGTTAGGTTCGGTGATTTCTCAACGATTAATCGTTCAAAGACTTTGCCGCTGCCAATTGATAGCACCCACGATGTGTATGAAGTTGTTAAAAGTTTGTATGAAGCGTTGCGTATTGAAAGAGCTCGCCTACGGTTAGTCGGAGTTTCCCTTGAGAATTTAAGCGAAGGAGCTCCTGTTCAAATGATCCTGGGTGAGCGTGAAAAGGGCTGGCGCGAGGCCGAAGGGGCTATGGATAAAGCCCGTGAGCGTTTTGGCGATGGATCTGTGCGACCTGCACGTTTAATTAGAGCTAGTGATGAGTCAAAGAATGAAGAAAATGAGTAGCGGGCACACACAATCTGTTCTATTGTGCGCATATGGAACTGTCAGATCGCGAAAAGCGCTTACTTGATGAGATGGAGGCTGCCCTCTTAACTGAGGATCCACGCCTAGTTTCTGCGCTTTCTGCCAATCCCGCATTGCCTTCACGCAACCGCATCATGGTGGGTGCAGGCCTAGTTGTGTTGGGCCTTGCTACATTATTTGGTGGCCTAGTTTCAAAGGTAACCCCCATCGGAATCTTGGGTTTCATCATCGCCTTGGGTGGAGTGATCAGCGCAATTTCCAGCTTCGCCCCTCGTTCAGGAGTTAAAGCTGCTAAGAAGCCGCGTTCACGCTCATCTATGAGTGAGCGCATGGAAAAGCGCTGGGACACCAGAGGCCAAGAGCAGTAATCCATAGGTAATTACGCCTAATGCCCCTCCTTGTGAGGGGCTTTTTTCATGTCCGCACCCTTTTTTCAGCAGGGGATAGGCGTGGGGAGAGGTGGGGCGAAATTGGGTTCAAAAGGGCAGAAAGTGGGAAAAGGTGGTTGAAAAAGGAGTGAAATGGAGTAAAGTGGTGAATTAAGCGGGCACGAAAGTCCGCAGCCAACTCGGGGAAGGGGGCGCTGAAAATGTTTCTAGGCACCCACGAGCCACGTCTTGATGACAAAGGTCGATTGATCCTTCCCGCGAAATTTCGTGAAGAACTTGCTGCAGGTTTAGT
>CAIJHZ010000052.1 GCA_903820565.1 uncultured Actinomycetes bacterium | reverse complement strand
CTGAACATAACAAGTGCGTTGGCATGGGCTTGTGAAAAGCCGTAGTTCTCTTTTAGATGGGCGATTTGTTCTGGGTATTTCTTGCCTTCAAGTTGTGCCATGACCTTAAACCAGTAGGCCATCTTCTCGCCGTATTTTTTTTCGATGGCAGGAAAGTGCGCTTCACGGGAAGGATCTTTAGGCATGTCTGAAGTTTACCTACCGTTAGGCAAATAGATGTGTTTAGTTGGCTGTGTGATTACTTAAAAACCTAAGGATGCGCAAATGACAAAATCATTCACACCAAAGGCAGTAAAGCGCATTTTCGCTGGCGTCGTAGTTGTATCTCTCGCTGTTGCAGTCGCAGGAGCGGTAAATACACAAGCAAACGCTGGCTACGCATATAAATACAGTATTGCCCTAGTCGGCGATATGCCATATGACGCTAAGGGCGTCACGCAAACTCCTAATGTAATTAACGCAATCAATGATTCAAAGGTCGACCTTGTCTCATTTGATGGCGACACCATGAGCGGTAAGGGTGACAAGTGTACCGATGAGGCATACCCAGCGTTGAAGACAAACTTCTTCGACAAGTTCATGAAGCCAGTGTTTTACACAGTTGGTGACAATGAATGGGTTGACTGCGATCGCGCAGTGAAGGGCGGATATGACGTGATGTCACGCCTTGCACTCGTTCGTTCAAACTTCTTCCGGAAGGCAGATGGTTCATACATCTATTTGGGCAAGGCAAGCACACGTATTTCAGTATTACATGATGCTAACTACCCAGAAATGCAGATCTTTAGCTACAAGGGAATTACATACATCTACCCACATGTTCCAGGTTCAGCTAATAACTCAGCAGTTGCAACACCAGCCTTTAAGACATACAACGACACCGCTAAAGATGGCGACGATGCTGAATATAAGGCTCGCGATGCCGCAAACGTGGCATGGATCAACAAGGGCTTTGAGAAGGCTGCAACAGATGGATCAGTTGGCGTAATCGTTGTTGTGCAAGCCAACATGGACTTTGAAGGCTATGCACGTGATGCAGCAGCACCAAACAATGAAAACACAGGTGCATTCACAGCGGTAAAGCAAGCATTGCTAATCAACACTTTGAAGTTCAAGAAGCCAGTACTGCTTCAGAACGGTGATGAGCACTGGTACCAAGTTGATATGCCATTGAATGAAACAGCTGGAAAGATTGTCGAGAAGGACAAGGGTTCACTCGTTGAAAACTTCACACGCGTTCAGACATTTGGTTCAGGCTTCAACCACTGGGTTGAGCTAATCATCGATCCACGCGCTGAGAACCTATGGACATTCAAGGTACACATCGTCAAGGACAACTTGGATGTACACACAGTTCCAACTCCTTAATTAGAGCAAGAAATAACCCCCGTTGCGATAGGGCAACGGGGGATTTTTCGTATCCCTTCCCTCAAATGGAGTATTTCCCTACCGAGATAGAGAAAACTTTTTATATAGCGAAAGTGCGCTCTGCGATCTGTGCTTGCAGCTCTAGATCGTGCGTTTCAATTGCTCGACGCGAGCGGGCAAAACGGCCGCGCTCATCATTTTCAAGTTGAGTGTGGTGGTCAAGGGCAAATTGATTGGTAATCAGCAGGCTACTCAAGTTGTTGTCCATGTGGGTAATAATGCGATGCCAAGGTTTCGCACATGCATGGCGCGGGTTAATAGTTGGTTATTTCTAGATGAATTACATCAATTCGGAATTGTAAAAACAGTGCAATACCGTAATTTTGCTGCGATTTTATGCAGCAAAAGGTGGTTGTCTTTGGTGTGTTAAGTACCTACTGTCGATACATGAAAAAAGCATTGCGCGTATTGCCTCCCGTTCTAGCACTGCTTTTAGTGGCCACGATGGCACAAGCAGCAACTGCGCCAAAGGCGGGCAGTGTCTGTAAAAAAGCTGGGCAATCAATAACTGCTAATAACAAGAAGTACACATGCGTGAAAAGTGGCAAGAAACTAGTGTGGAACAAGGGTGTTGTGGTTCCGACTCCAACGCCAAAGCCATCTGCAACACCTACTCCAACAGTTAAAGGGCTCACCTTCGAGACGGAATTAACACCAATAAATCTTGCGGCATATCAAGAGTTTGTAAAAACATATAAGGCAAGAATGACAACTGAGGTTCCAAATATCGAATTTATTGTGGAGCCAAACATGGACAAAGTGTTGCTGAAGCAGATCGTGGACAACATCAATGTTTCTGCAAAATACTTTGCAAAGGAAAGACCGCTCAATGTTCCGCTAAAAGTCTGGATTGCGATGACACCAGAATTTCAGTGGATCTATGACAACATGACCGAAGTCTTGCCTACTCAACTACTAGATGGCGGTTGGCTAGATATGAAGTTAGCCCGCTCCAAGGCCGAACCCGATGGATTTATGGGGGGAGGCGCCGCTGGTGATACTAAGAGCGGTATTGCAACCTTATTTTTCAATGGCAGTGCACGAGCAAATTGGGGTGATGGATTCTGGTCGCAAGTTCCTGCCCACGAATTTACCCACGTTGTTCAGCGCTATGAATTAGGAAACTCCATGGGTCCCATGCTGTGTTGGGTCCGAGAAGGCAATGCAAATTACTACGGTTGGCTAATTGCCGGACGAAATAGTCAGGCTGCATATCGAAATTCATGGCTCCAAGCGTTATCCAGAATCCCAACAATGGCTGAAGTGCCTGATTATCAATCGAAATCAGCGGCATATTGGGCAGACTTCTTTGTCCAGAATGAAACTAAAAAACCAAATGAGTGCGATCCATGGATCAATTACATTATGGGTGCTATGGCATTTCAGTATCTAGGTGGCACCTATGGTAATGATGCAATCCAAAGTTTCTATCTGGGCTTAAGAGATGGCTGGAAAGGGGTGTGCCCATACCCAATATCTTCAGCAGGAATTCCTTGTGAGTCTTGGAAAATTGTATTTAAGAAATCATTTGGGGTGACACCCGAAGAGCTCTATCCAAAATTTGGTCAGTACATAGCTGATGAAATTAAATGGGCTAAAGGCAAAAGGGTGTACTGGGATCTAGAGGCCTTAAAGATTGCCCCTATCCCAACGGACTAAATAGATTGCGGAGTAACTAGCGAACGGAACGAAGTACCGCTGTTACCTTGCCCAAGATCTCGCAGTTATCGCCATCGATAGGTGCGAAATCATCGTTGGCAGGAAGTAGCCAGATGTGGCCGTTCTTGCGTGAGAAGGTCTTAACAGTTGCTTCGCCATCAATCATTGCTGCAACGATCTCTCCGTTGTTGCAATCTTTTTGTGAACGAATTACAACGTAATCGCCATCGCAGATAGCTGCGTTAATCATTGATTCACCAACAACTTTGAGCATAAATAACTCACCGCTGCCCACAAGGGATTCTGGAAGCGGGAAGGTCTCTTCAATAGATTGCTCTGCGGTGATGGGACCACCGGCTGCAATGCGACCAACAAGTGGGATGTAGCGGGTGGCATCTACTGGGGTTGAGTTCTCAGATGTCTTTTCATCTGGCATCAAAACTTCAAGGGCTCGACCACGGGTTGGATCGCGGCGGATGAAGCCCTTCTTTTCCAGAGCTTCTAATTGATACTTGACTGAGGCAGGGGAGGTCAGGCCAGCGACAACGCCGATCTCGCGCATTGTTGGCGGGTAGCCATTGTTTTCAACCGCATCCTTGATCGCGCCAAGGATCTTGAGCTGACGGGAGGTCAGGCCGTGTGGGCCTTCTGGGCTGTCTGGGAGTTCAGTTACTTTTGCCATAGCGCCAACCTTTTCTTGTAGGGGATAAGCGTGACACATCTTTGCCAAAAATTCAAACACCTGTTCGAATTTATCTTGCTTTTTGTCAGTGCAAGGGTGTTTAATTGTCTTATTCGAACAGTTGTTCGAAACCCCGCGGTAAGACAGCAAGAAATGAAGTCAGGAGAGAAAACGATGAGCACACTAACTATCAATTCATTTGGTAATTCAGCAAGTGGAAAAAGCATTGTAAATCAAGGCTTTTTGAGCAATTCAGTAACCAATCCGTCCGGCCGTTTGAATCGCCGTGGTCGTCTTGCTCGCACATTCGTTGTTCTTTCGCTGACCGTTGTGATGGCAGCTGGCTTTGCTTCCCAGTCTGGGGCCGGACAGGATGTGGCAAGCACAGCGCCTTCATACGAGATCGTGGTGGTTGCTCCAGGTGAAACTCTGTGGTCTGTAGCTGCCGCCTATGCATCAGGAGATGTGCAGGGCATGGTGAACGATATTCGCGAGGCAAATAACCTCTCAGGTTTTGATCTACAGGCTGGGCAGAGGCTGCGCGTTCCGCTGAAGTAGTCCGACACGCCGTTCAGGAAGTTTTAACCTACTCGACAGGAAAATCCTCAACCAATGCTTTATAGTTAACACAAGATGTAGGGGTCAAAGCAAGATTTGCTTCCATTAGTAGTGGTTTTAGGGTAATATTCCGATTCCGCTCAAAAAAGCCCTTTACACCCGAAGTTACAAATATCGAGCATTGATTGGAGGACACGCCGAGATGAATTGCCCATTCTGCAGATTTGATGATTCCCGCGTTGTGGACTCTCGTCCAGTTGAAGATGGCACAGCAATCCGCCG
>CAIJHZ010000051.1 GCA_903820565.1 uncultured Actinomycetes bacterium | reverse complement strand
ATTTTCAAAGTTATTTGCAAAAGATCACAAGAGTGAAGTGACTCCAGCTTCATACCTCAATCCTCATTCTTCTTTGGGCGAATTAGATCTGTACTTGATAGGTGAAGGTCGCCACGAACAACTGTGGAAAGCACTTGGCGCACAAGTAAAGCGTGATGGGTCTGGCGCATTACTGGGGACGGCTTTTTCAGTATGGGCGCCTAACGCTCGCGCTGTTTCGCTTATCGGTGACCATAACTATTGGGATCGCGCTACACACCAGATGTATCGGGTTGGCACTTCGGGAATTTGGGAAATCTTTGTTGCAGACATTTCCGCCGGCACAAAATATAAGTTTGCTGTTTGTGGAATCGATGGGCGCTGGGTGGATCATGCTGATCCAATGGCACGAGCGACAGAAATACCTCCTTTGACTGCATCGGTAGTCGAAGAATCAACCTATAACTGGAATGACGGAGCCTGGATAGAAAAGCGTTCACAATTTCAGTCGTGGAAAGCAGCCATTTCTGTCTACGAAGTTCACCTTGGTTCATGGAAGCTTGGCTTGACGTATCGGAACCTCGCAACCGAACTAGTTGAATATGTGCAGCAGCAAGGATTTACGCACGTTGAGTTTCTACCAGTAACCGAGCATCCATATGGTCCTTCGTGGGGGTATCAGGTCACATCATTTTTCGCACCCACTTCACGATTTGGTTCACCCGATGAATTTAAATTCTTAGTCGATGCACTTCACGCAGCTGGTATCGGTGTCATATTAGATTGGGTGCCGGCACATTTTCCTAAGGATGAATGGGCCCTTGCAAAATTTGATGGCACAGCGTTGTACGAGCATGCAGACCCCCGCCTTGGAGAACACCCTGACTGGGGCACACTGATATTTAATTTCGGGCGTAATGAGGTTCGAAACTTCTTAGTAGCAAGTGCCTTGTACTGGCTTACTGAATATCACATTGATGGATTGCGCGTGGATGCAGTTGCCTCAATGCTATATCTGGATTATTCACGTGAAGACGGGGAATGGTTACCCAATATCAATGGTGGTCGTGAAAATCTAGAAGCGGTAAAACTGTTACAGGAAGCCACTTCTACAGCCTATAAAACTCACCCAGGAATCATGATGATCGCTGAAGAATCAACTGCTTGGTCAGGTGTCACGGGCGATACAACTAATGGTGGACTAGGTTTCGGCTTTAAATGGAATATGGGTTGGATGCATGACACATTGCAATACTTACATCATGAACCTATTCATCGCGCGTTCCACCATAATGAATTAACTTTCTCAATCCTTTATGCGTGGAGCGAAAACTTTATGCTTCCGCTATCTCACGACGAAGTAGTACATGGCAAGGGCCAACTCGTTAATAAGTTTCCTGGAGATCGTTGGCAAAAAGTCGCAACTTTGCGAGGCTTATATGGGTTTATGTGGGCGCATCCAGGAAAGAAGCTGTTATTTATGGGAAGTGAGTTTGCGCAAAATGATGAATGGAGCGAAAGCTTAGGATTGCAATGGCACTTAACCGAATATCCAGAGCATCAAGGTGTTCAAAATGTTATTACCGATCTGAACTCTATTTACAAGCAAACTGCTGCGCTCTGGGAAAAAGACACTCATCCTGAAGGTTTTAGCTGGTTAGTAAATGGAGACAGTGCAGCAAATGTTGTGGCATTTGCTCGTTGGGATGAACAGCAAAATCCAATTGTCAGTGTTACAAATTTTTCTCCCGTCCCACATGAGAATTATCAGTTGCCGTTTCCAGGTTCGGGAATATGGATCGAACTCCTTAATACTGATGATTCTGCCTATGGCGGAAGCGGTGTTCGAAATAACCAAGTAGTGGTTAGTGAATCTAGGATTGCTTCAGTTCGAATTCCACCACTTGCAACTGTGTGGTTTACGCGCTCTTAAATACCTTCGAAAAGTAAGGCACCAAGAGCAACATAAACCCTGGAATACACAAGGCGATCGATAGTGAAGTTGCCTCTGCAGTCCATGCAATCACCCATCGCACAACAAATACTAGGCAAATATTAACTACACCGATTTGACCAATAACCACGCTTGCAGGAAAACGCGACCTTGAGTTTGCTGCATTCATCATGCTCGGCGCTAAGAATGAAGAGCCCATACCGGCGCAGGAAAAGGAGATTGAAAGAATCACAATAGTAAGTAGGTGACTCTTGGTTCCGATGGCACTTACCGCTGCAATTCCAATAAGAAATGAACTCCCAGAAATAATCGCAGCCACTTTGGCTAATTTTTGCATCGAGAACCGATCGAGCAGTTTGTGAAAACTAAGGCGTCCGATGATCATTGAAAGAGTGAATAAAATAAAGGGAAGGGTGTGAATACCGCTGAGAACACCAAAATCCTCTTTGACTAAAATTGCCGACCAATCGCCAACTGCAAACTCCAACATAATTGCACAGAGCAAGCCTGCGGAAAGCAGCATGTCAAAGTTAAATCCTTTAAAGGTTTCCCTTAGTTTTAGATTAGATTCTGGATTTTCATTTGATTTTACAAGATTGGGTTTCATAATGCTTATGGTTCGAAACATCACTATGAGAGAAAAAATAGCAACAGAGGCAATATGGAGTTCAATCGAGACTAAATCAACCAAAATCCCAGCTATTATCGAAGTTAGGAGGGCACCGGAACTCCAATAACCACTTAATAAGGTAATTACCTGCTTCTTGTTCCTGTCTTGAAAGCTAAAGCCTTGGGAATTAATGGAGATATGAAAAGCTGAAATTCCGACACAGAAGAAAATCAGGAAGATAACAAAAATAAATGACGATGATGTGTGACTTAAAACAATTATGCTGCTTGCTAATGTGAAAAATGCAGTTTGCATGATCAATTTTGCGCCATATTTATGGACCAGGTGTCCAACAGTCAACAGTGCGAAAATATTGCCAATCGCTCCCAGGCTCAGTAAGGATCCAAATTCACCATTGGACACCTCCAAATGAGCCTTAACTTCAGGGAATCTGGGAAGCCAACTCATGATAGTAAAGCCAAAAACGAAGAAAATAACCTTTAAATAACGAAGTTCTCTTTCTTGGGTGAGCATCAGAAAAGGGCGCTAGCTAACTCTTTACGGGCAGCGGTTAGGCGAGGATCTGATGGGTCAACTAAAGCGAATAAATTCAGAAGGTGATTTTTTACCTGTGTGCGCTCATCACCACTTGTTGCCTTAATAGTATGCAGTAAGCGGGTAAATGCTGCTTCAACTCCCCCATTAACGATTTCAATATCTGCTGCTCGTAACTGCAAGTCAACATTACTCGGCGTCGCATCTGATTGGGCGATTACAGTTTTAAGATCCAAATTTTCCGTGCGCATCAATAATTGAGTCTGAGCGAGTCCAAGTTTTGCTAAATTTTCAGCAGGTTTCCGGGCAAGCCATTTCTTATATGCAGCCTCTGCCGCAGCGTAATCTCCAGATTCAAGAGCATTCATCGCCTCAATTTCTTCAGGTTCAATCTGTTCGGCTGGAGCTGTGCCAATCCCTTGTTCGGATGCAAGCGTTAAAACTTTATCGATCACCATTTTCACTTGTGCTTCGGGGTATGACTGCTCAAAAAGTGGAACCATCTGCTCGGCAATAATTGCAACTGCATACGGAACAGATTTTGTTTGAAAAGCTTGTGCAACTTCTGGGTTCGTATCAATATCAACTCGCGCAAGTGCAAATGCAGTCTGATAGTCAACTTCCAATTTCCCAAGTGTTTTTATCATTTCGACTGATTCAGGGCTACGCGCGCTCCACATTAGAACAATTACAGGTCGCACAAGTGATAGTGGCAAAATCTCAGTACTTAAATTTTCGACGCTAACCTGAATGCCTGCCATCGGAGCAGAGGTATCAACCTTTGGTTTGGTAAGTGAACTCAAATCAAAGGCTTGCCCAAAATTAGGTGGCAAACTCATACTTCAATCCTATCTATTAAAGAACTATGTCCACGCCTGAGTCGCGACGCATTGGCAAAATCTCGGTGCAGTAATTGTCAGCAGCCTCCTCTAGACCCACGTCATATCCTGCTTTTTCGCTTAAATACCAGCGATTTTCCAGGATTTCGTGGAACATCTGAGCTCGCTCTACACGACCTCGCAACTCTGCAGGAACCCGCGAAATCACAGTATCAAAAACTTCTGCAAGCCATTGCTTTGCCATTTCTTGCGTAGATAATCCAGATGTATTTTCGCGTGCTCTGTATCGATCAAAAGATGCTAACAATCCTTTTGCTTGAAGTTCTTCGGTCTCTAATCCCATTAATTCACGTAATCGTTGGGTGTGGTACCCAGCGGCAACCAACTTAGGTTGAAAGGAAAGCATTTGCGTATCGCCATCGATTGTTACAGCAACTTCTTCAACTGCAAATCCTAGGTCATGCAATTGACGCATTGCTCGTTCAACAGCGTGACGATCTTTTGGATCTAATAATTGTCGCTCTTTAAGCGCCGCCCAGATCCGGCGATAGCGACGAATAACGGCTTCAGCTGCGCGCACCGGTTCCATGCCAGGATAAAGAACGCCAGATAGCGCAAGATCCTCTAGTTCTGCCGCAACATTGAAATGTACGATATCTAAATCATGCTCGCGTTGTCCATCACTTAATGTTTTTTGAAATTCACCTGTCTCGGCATCAACCAGATATGCAGCAAAGCCTTCGGCGTCGCGACGAAACAATGTATTAGACAAAGAACAATCGCCCCACCAAAATCCCAATAGGTGCAAACGAACCAATAGCAACGCAAGCCCACTTGCCATAGTTGTAATTTCATGAGCGGTGACCGCACTTGATAGCAGAACTCGGTAGGGCAATGAATATGGCAAAAATCGCGTCACGATTGCACACGGAAGTTCTTCCCCATGTGCATCTGTACGGCCTTCAACCACCGCTACTTGTTCCACGCACGGAGCATTCATTTGGGATAGCTGGCGCAAAATCACGTACTCTCGATTTGCAAACTCTGAAACTGTTTCTTTGACCGCATATACCTCGGCATCTGGGTTGTTACTGGCTCGCACAAGACGCACTACGTGCCTAGAAATTCCTCGTTTTTCCGCAAGGATTGGGTCCTCTGGCCATTCTTCCAAGGGCAGGTGCCAGGGCAGGCCTGTAACTGAAGCGATCTCCTCGCCCAAACCTGTAATACGTAGTGCCATGGAGCATATTCTCTCTCATAATTGTTACTGGAACATGAACACCACGTCTCATTCAAGGTGATCTCTGCACTTTAGAATGTATCTATGGCAATTACACAGCGAATCAAAAAAGCGACTGCTCGCACCCCCAAGTCAGCAAAGTTACCTGTCGATTATGGAATGTTGGGCAAGCCAATCAATCGATCGAATCCTTACTACTTTGGCTTTATTGCAACCCTTGGTGCACTCACAGCACTCGTTTTAATGCGCGCTCTTGCAAGTGCCAGTCAAATATTTGTCTTAATTTTAATTGCACTTTTTCTTGCCACTGGCTTAAATCCAGCTGTTGAAGCTTTACGTAAGCGAAAGCTTTCAAGAAATGCAGCCGTAGCTGTGATTTTTTCCTCAGTAATTCTCTTTGTAATCTTTTTTGCCTTTGTAGTTATCCCACCGGTTGTAAGTCAGGGAACTTCTCTCATTAATAATTCCCCAGCATTACTACAGGATTTAATGCAGAATGAAACAATAAGCAAATTAAATGATCAATTTGGTTTAATCGACACTTTGCAGTCAAAACTTAAATCAATTACATCCGACGGAACTTTGCTAATTAGCACCTTCGGTGGCGTCATCGGAGTTGGAAAGTCAGTGTTGTCAGGATTTTTTACAGCCTTGACAATCTTGGTATTAACTCTGTACTTCATTACATCTTTGCCTCAAGTGATTGACCTAGGATTATCACTTGTACCCGGCAGCCGCCGTGATCGTGTGAGAGTATTAACAAACGCCATCATTGCTCGAGTTGGTGCATTCGTCGGTAGCCAAATTCTAATCGCAGCAATGGCTGCAGTGTTTGTTGTTGTTCTAGCCACGGTATTAGGTATGCCTTCGCCAATTGCAATTGGAATGATCGTCTTAGTCGCTGCGCTGATTCCATTGATTGGCCATTTCCTCGGCTGCGCAATCGTAACTTTGATTGCACTAACCCAGTCCATCTGGGTCGGTGTTATTGCTTTTGCTGCCTATGTTATTTATGTACAAATCGAAAACTACATTGTTACTCCACGAATCATGAAACGTACTTTGGCGGTTCCAGGTGCTGTCACGATTATTTCTGCCTTGATTGGATCATCACTTTTAGGGTTAGTAGGTGGCTTGCTAGCGGTGCCAGTAGCAGCTTCTATTATTTTGATTTTGGATGAAGTAGTTATTCCCCGCGCGAATAACAGCTAAAACTCAACCGGGAGTGGAATCTTTGCTCCGGTAACGATGCTGTTGATTTCGGATAAAACTCGATGAACCGACGGTTCACCTATCCACAAATGTTTAGCTGCATCGACAGCAATGATTTTAATGTGCGGAACAACCGCAAATCGTAAACGTGCTGCGTCTGGTCTTAGGTAATCATCTAATTCGGGCACTAAAGCTGTAATTGGACGAGGGTCGGTATTCCAATATTCGAGTTGTTCATTTGTTGTTGTACGCAATGGCGGACTGAGTAAAATTAATCCCTCGTGCCTTGGATCTTTTGCGTGTTGCAGAGCCAAGTCTGTTCCAAAAGACCATCCGATTACCCAAAGATTCTTCAAACTCAAAGTGTCAAAACAATACGAAAGCATCGCCTCAACGTCAAAGTGTTCAGCTATTCCATTATCAAATGTGCCGGTACTACTTCCGGCTTCGCTGGTGGTCCCTCGAGTATTAAATCGAACTACAGTTATGCCCGCCATTGCAGGTAAACGATTAGCAGCCTTCTTGTAGATGTGGCTGTCCATCATTCCGCCAGCAGTTGGTAGTGGATGCAAACAAAGAATCGCCCCTTTAGAAGGGCCGAATGGCGCTGCTATTTCACCAATCAAATCAACACCGTCTGCTGTTTTTACATGGAAGGGCGTGCGAGTGGAATCAAAGATGCTACTTGATCTAACTATCTCGCTCATACTTCAAATCCTATCTATACCCGACTAGGCTTGTTCACATGGCCACTTCACGATCTACTAAAGTTTTTAACTCACTTAATCCGGTTACAGGTGAGTCAATTGGTACCTATCCGATTTATTCGGCAAAGGCAGTTACTGAAATAGTCACTCATGCGCGATATGCCAGTACTGCGTGGCAGAAGTTAGGTTTTTCAGGTCGCAAGAAGGTCTTATTGGCATGGAGTAACTACATAATCAAAAACGTAGATCAGATTGCTGCTCTAGTTTCTTCAGAAACAGGCAAGCCAATTAGCGATGCAAAACTTGAGGCATCATTGGCGGTAAGTCATATCGGCTGGGCGGCAAGACATGCTGAAGACATTATGCGCACCTCTTACCGTGCTCCTGGAGCGTTGATGGCCAATATGTCAGCAATAGTTGAGAGATCATCGCTTGGCGTTGTTGGCGTTATTGGACCGTGGAACTATCCAATTTTTACGCCTGTCGGATCTATTGCATATGCGTTAGCTGCGGGAAACACAGTTGTGTTCAAGCCAAGTGAGTACACACCCGGCGTTGGTGTGTGGCTGGAAGAAAGTTTTAATACGGTTGCGCCCTTTGCAGATATTTTTACAACAATTACTGGTTTAGCAGATACGGGTAACGCGTTGTGTATTAGTGGTGTTGATAAATTATCATTCACGGGTTCTACTCGAACAGCAAAACTTGTTACTGCAGCCTGTGCAGTAAATCTGACACCGATAATTGCCGAATGTGGCGGAAAAGATCCTGTAATAGTTGCTGCAGATGCGAACTTAGATCGCGCAGTCGATGCGACTATATGGTCAGCTATGGCCAATGCGGGCCAGTCGTGCATTGGAGCCGAACGTGTATATGTTGATGAAAAGGTTGCTGATTTATTTATTGCTAAATCTGTTGCCCTAGCCAAAAGTATTCATGCAGGAGCACCTGGAGATGGAAATTATGGTCCGGCAACTATGCCTTCGCAGATTTCAGTGATCTCATCTCATATCAAGGCTGCGATAAAGGATGGTGGGCAATTTGCCTACGGTTCTTTGAAATCGGTGCAAGCACCATTTGTGCAACCAGTTATTTTAGTAGATGTTCCTGAAAGTTCTGCTGCGGTACGGGAGGAAACTTTTGGGCCAATCATAATTATTAATCGTGTTGCGAATATGAAAGAGGCGATAGAACTTTCCAATGCATCACGATACGGATTAGGTGCCAATGTATGGTCGAAGCGCCAAGGCAAGAAAATTGCTTCGCAGTTGCAATGCGGAATGGTCGCAATTAACTCAACATTTTCTTTTGCAGCAATCTCATCAGTTCCATTTGGTGGAGTAAAGGACAGTGGATACGGCCGCGTGCATGGTCCAGAAGGTTTGCTGGAATACACATATCCACGCACCGTTGTTCGTACTCGATTTAATGTGCCGCTACATTTTTTAAGTTTTAAACGCCGTGCAAAAGATGACAAGCTTGTTGTCAAAGCTACAAAGATTTTGAGGGGCCGGCTAGGTTAAAACCTTTCATTAAAAACGTGGTGCGTTACGAGTACGTTCTGTATTAGGGCGTCTTTTATTTTTCTTCGCCCAACATGCTGTGTGCCAGTGGCGTCGACCATCTTCATCGTATTCAAGCCAGGCAACAACATGTGGAGTTGCAAGCGGAATTAACTGATCACAACCGGGGCAGCGATACGGCTTTGTGGAACCAGATCCAGTTAAACGGCGCACAATATAAGTGCCATCGCTATGTTCTTCTGTGCTCTCACCTGTCGATGCGATATTGATTTCCCGAGGTTCCTCAGGCTTAACCCGCTTCTTGGGGTAGTTTCTACGCGGGCTCACAGATGTATTTTCGCATAGTAAAGTAGCCACATGAGCCTCATCGAAGTAAAAGGCCTCAAGAAAAGTTATGGCGATACTCACGCCGTTCGTGGAGTTGATCTTGAAATCGCACAAGGCGAGATTTTTTCATTATTAGGACCTAATGGAGCAGGTAAGACAACGACCGTCGAAATCCTCGAAGGATTTAGAACGAGGGATTCTGGAACCGTTTCAGTCTTGGGATTTGATCCACAGACTAGAGGACATGAATCCCGACAATGGCGAAATCGCATCGGAATAGTCTTACAAAGCTCGGCAGATGCCGGTGACCTCACGGTTCTAGAAACTATTGACCACTTCAGTGGGTACTACTCAAATCCCCGTGCAGTCGATGAAGTCATCCACTCAGTGGGGTTAATTGAAAAAGAGAATGCATTAATTCGAACTCTTTCAGGTGGCCAGCGCCGTCGCCTAGATGTTGCACTGGGAATCATAGGAAATCCAGAACTGTTGTTCTTGGATGAACCAACAACCGGTTTTGACCCTGAAGCTCGTAGATCATTCTGGGCCTTAATCCAAAAGCTACGCAGTGATGGAACCACAATCCTGCTAACAACTCACTATTTAGATGAGGCTGAAGCTTTAGCAGATCGAGTAGCGGTAATAAACAACGGCGTGATTATTGAGGTTTCGACCCCTGCCGAACTTGGTGGACGCGCGACTTCGCAAGCTACAGTTGCATGGCGCGATGGGGAAATAATTAAATCTGAACTTTCTGATAATCCCACTGAATTAGTAGCCACATTGTCGTCGCGCTTCGGTGGTGAAGTACCCGAGCTAGTTGTCTCTCGGCCATCTCTTGAAGATATATATCTTGAAATGATTGGGGGCACGCATGAAACCAATTCCTAGCGCGTTTTCCTTAGGTATCCGACGCGGCAACTTAGAGATCAGACAGTTTGCTCGCCAGCGCGAATCTGTTGTATTTACCCTACTTTTCCCAGTTATCTTGCTTGCCATCTTTGGATCAGTCTTTAAAGACACCATCGCACCTGGCGTAACATTTTCCCAGTACTTCCTTGCTGGAATGATTGCATCAGGCCTAGTGAATACAGGATTCCAGGCACTCGCCATCACGATTCCTTTAGAGCGAGATTTCGGTGCGCTCAAGCGTTTACGTGGCACTCCAATGCCTGCATCTAGTTATTTTATTGGCAAAGCAATTCTTATTTTCGTAAGCATGGTCATACAAATACTTTTACTTTTAGGCTTTGGCATTTTGTTTTTTGGAGTTGAACTACCAACTGATATCAATAAGTGGATCACTTTTACCTGGCTAGTTTTGTTAGGCAGTGCATGCTCAACAGCACTTGGAATCGCTTTTTCCATTGTTCCAAAAAGCGGACGTGGTGCATCTGCTGTTGTCTCCCCCATAGTTATCATCTTGCAGTTCTTCAGTGGAGTTTTCTTTGTTTTTACTCAACTACCTTCGTGGATGCAACAGGTCGCTTCGATATTCCCATTGAAGTGGCTAACACAAGGTATGCGCTCAGTTTTCTTGCCAGACTCTTTTGCTAGCCAAGAGGTTGCAAAGAGCTGGGAAACTGGCAAAACCGTTGTAATTCTTCTCGTGTGGTTGGCAATAGGAATCTTCTTTAGCGTTCGCAAATTTAAGTGGGACCGTGATTAAGAAGGTTATTGCACTAGTTCTGGCGCTTTCTGTATGTATGCCAGTTGCTGGTGCTACATCAACAACGTCGTTGGCTAAAGCCAAGGCAAAGATCACGCCTTCTCCATCTCCGGTGTGGCCACCAAAAGGATTCATTAAGAGCAAAGACGGAAATGCTTTTGTGAAGATTCCTACCGCTAAAGAACTCGTTGGTTTGGCATCTAATGACAAGGTTTTAACCAAAGCATTAGCTAAAACCATAGATGGGATTCCTGTCTGTGAAAAGTATTCATGCGGCGCAGTTCAGGTTGCTTCCTTAACTGGCTGTACGTGGTGGGTAATAACTGCAGATATTAAAGGGCCGACGTCTGTAGATGATAAAACCTTAAAACTCTTTGGAACTGTCCGAACGACAATTGCAGAAACTGGTGCAAAAAAGTACGCAACTGTTTTAATCGTGAGTAGCGAAGTTATCGAATTGCGCCACTTTGTGGCAAATATTAAAGCTACGTGCAGGAAAGATGTACCAGCTGAAAAAGTCCCCGGAACTTCTTACACAATTGCTCCTTAGCGATTAGCTCCTGGAACCCATAGCTGATCTCCAATTTCTTTGTTCGCATATCGCGCGAGTACGAAGAGAAGATCTGAGCAGCGGTTTAAATACTTTGCAGTCAATGGATTAACTCCACCACCAAATGAGTGGATTGCATTCCAAGTGCGACGTTCTGCGCGACGGACAACTGTGCGAGCAACATGCAGATGTGCCGCTGCCGCCGTTCCTGAAGGCAAAACAAAAGAACGCAATGATTCAAGACCTGCGTTGTAGAGATCGATTTGCTCTTCTAAATATGTAATTTGTGATTCTAAAACGCGCAGTGGTTCGAAGGCTGGAGAATCAACAACTGGAGTACAAAGATCTGCGCCAACATCGAACAAGTCATTTTGAATGCGCACTAACAAAGCTCGCACAGCGTCTGTTAACTCATCTGTAGACAGCACAACACCGATAGCTGAGTTCGCTTCATCAACTGTCGCATAGGCTTCAAGACGCGGGTCATTCTTGGAAGTACGACTCATATCCCCCAGAGATGTTGTTCCGTCATCGCCAGTCTTTGTATAAATACGCGTTAAATTAACCATGTGCCTAGCCTATAAGTAGACTGCCGCCATGGCATCCCACGATCGCTTCCGCATAGTTGGTGGAACCGCCCTGCGTGGAGAAGTCGCTGTAACTGGTGCCAAGAACTCGGTTTTAAAGCTAATGGCAGCCTCTCTGCTGGCCGCTGGCACTACAACAATCCGCAATGTCCCAGATATTGCCGATGTGGACATCATGGCTGATCTATTAACCCGCCTCGGATGCACAGTTGTTCGTGGCGCTGACATCGTAACAATTACAGTTCCGCAAGAACCTGCACATCGTGCAGATTATGACTTAGTCCGAAAAATGCGCGCATCCATCAATGTTTTGGGTCCGCTTGTAGCCCGAGTTGGTCAAGCAGATGTTGCACTGCCTGGCGGCGATGCAATTGGTTCACGAGGTTTAGATTTTCATATCAAAGGTCTTGAAACACTTGGTGCGAAAGCGCACATTGAGCATGGTTATGTAATTGCCGAAGCACCCAATGGTTTAGTTGGTGCACCTGTCGAATTAGATTTTCCGAGTGTTGGTGCAACTGAAAACATCATGACCGCTGCGGTATTAGCAAAAGGTGTAACCACAATCGACAACGCAGCTCGCGAACCTGACATTGTTGATCTTGGTGAATTCTTAATTTCAATGGGTGCGCACATCGAAGGTCTTGGTTCGCCTCTCATCACAATCACTGGTGTTGAGGTTATGCACCCAACTGATCACACAACAATTACCGATCGAATAATTACTGGCACGTGGGCATTTGCTGCAGCAATGACTCGTGGTGACATCACAATCCATGGCGCGCGTCCAGAACATCTTGAGCTTCCCTTAGAAAAACTAGCATCAGCTGGTGCGATCATCACATCTACAGCCGATGGAATCCGCGTAAAGATGGATGTTCGCCCGCAAGCAATTGATGTTGCAACACTTCCATACCCAGGATTCCCAACAGATTTACTACCGATGGTGATCGCACTCAACGCAATCGCAGATGGACATTCATTAGTGACCGAAAACGTATTTGAATCTCGCTTCATGTTTGTCAACGAACTCAGCCGTTTAGGCGCCCAAGTCAGCGTCGACGGTCATCACGCCTCAATTACAGGCGTGCCAGAACTCTCTGGGGCACCAGTTGAGGCCCACGATATCCGCGCAGGCGCCGGTTTAATCCTTGCTGCATTAGTAGCCGAGGGTGAAACGACTGTAGATCAGGCTTTCCACGTCGACCGCGGTTACCCAAACTTTGCTGAGCAGCTACAAAGCCTCGGCGCACAAGTCACTCGCGAATAACATTTCTTTCAACGCAAAAACGAGTTAATTTACAGCGGAGAAAAGTGTGTAGTTGCTTCTTCATCTTTTCGTAGCTAGTAAATTAACTTGTTTAGCTACTTCTTCATCTTTTCGAAGCTGAGAATTTCTTTTTTTGTAAGTTTATTTAACCGATTCTGTCAGGATTGAAACGCGGTTATTTGAGACAGATAAGAAGCCTCCGCTGACATTGAACTCTTTATCTTCACCGTTTACACCGTGAATCACGACCTGGCCATCGACAAGTACTCCAAAGAGCGGTGCATGATCAGTGAGAACACCGATGTCACCTTCGATGGTGCGGGCAGAAACTGATGTAGCTTCGCCCGACCATACGCGCTCTGTTGGAGATACGAGTTCGACTTTAAGTGTCATGTTTTTACTTAGCCAAGCTTGCTGCTAGTTCTGCTGCATTGCGCTCAACATCTGCAAGACCACCGCACATGAAGAATGCCTGCTCTGGAATGTGATCGTACTTTCCATCTGCAAGTGCTTCGAATGCTTCGATTGTCTCT
>CAIJHZ010000050.1 GCA_903820565.1 uncultured Actinomycetes bacterium | reverse complement strand
GTTCCCAGCACCTATCAATCAAGAGTAGAATTACGACGTTGTTTCCGGGGTCGATGTAATTTCGAACCGGCGGTTATAGTCCGCGACCCGATGCCTGCCAGGTATCGGTTGACTCAGTGAAATTCTGAGACCGACGGTTAAAGTCCGGATGAGAGGAAACCAACAAAGGGTGGGCTTGCGCCTACCTTCTTTGTGCTTTCTTGCACGCACCCCGGAAGCCTCTTTGAAACTCTAAAAAGAGCGGGGGATTTACATATGGATCACACAGTTGCGATGCAACATGCCATTGCCCTTGCCGAAAAAGGTTTAGGTAAAACTGCTCCAAATCCAATTGTTGGCGCAGTCATTATTGATGCAGCCGGCAATGTTGTGGGCGAAGGTTTTCATGATCGTGTTAATTCTGCCGATCACGCAGAGGTAGTTGCAATTAAAGCTGCAGGAAACAAGGCGGTAGGCGCAATGATCGTAGTGACTCTTGAGCCATGTAATCACACTGGCAGTACAGGCCCATGTGTCCAAGCAATTATTGATGCAGGAATTACAACTGTTGTCTTTGCTGTTGCAGATCCAAACGCAGTGGCAGATGGGGGAACAGATGCACTACGGGCTGCTGGAATCACTGTTGTCGAAGGTGTTCTAAAGGAAGATGCAGCATTTTCAAATCGTGCTTGGCTGATGAAGATCAAAAAGGGGCGACCATTTTTCTCCTGGAAGGTTGCCGCAACCCTTGATGGCAAAGTTGCTGCGGCAGATGGCACATCTAAGTGGATTACTAATGAAACATCACGGGTCGATGTGCAGGTATTGCGTCGCCAGGCAGATGCGATTTTGGTAGGTACCAATACTGTTATTGCAGATGATCCACATTTGATTCCGCGTGGTGATTTTGTTGGTTATGGGGCCAACCCAATCCGTGTTATTTGTGGGGAGCAAACCCTGCCAACAGCTGCAAAGGTCTTTGATAATGCAGCGGACACAGTTGTTGTGGCAAGTAAAGATCTTGATGTTCTAGTTGAAAAGCTCAATGAATTAGGCGTTAATCATGTCTTTGTTGAAGCAGGCCCAACGCTAGGTAGCGCGATGTTGGATGGTTGTTTGCTTGATGAATTAATCATGTACCAAGCACCAACGCTTTTGGGTACAGGCAAGCACTTTTTTGCCTTTGATTACCCAACAACGATTACCGATCAAATGCGCATGGATCACTTAAGTACCGTGGTCCTAGATGGCGATGTTAAATCGGCGTATCGCATTAGGAATGGTGAGTGATGTTTACCGGACTTATTGCAGAACTTGGTTCAATCACAGCCATCAAAAAGAGTGAGACATCTGCTGTCTTTACCATTAATGCACCTGGGCTGATTTCAGAGATCTCAGTAGGTGATTCTGTTGCGGTAAATGGTGTGTGCTTAACTGCCACATCAATAGATGGCACCGCCTTTACAGCAGATGTCATGGTTCAAACTTTGTCGCTTACATCCCTTTCACAAATCTTTGTTGGCAGCCCAGTTAATCTTGAATTGGCTGCTCAGTTAAATGCCCGTATGGGTGGGCATATGGTTCAGGGCCATGTTGATGGTGTTGCAACTGTTGTTTCTTTGATGCCAGGGAATAAGTGGGCCCAGTTTGATATCACCGTGCCGGTAGATTTAAGCAAATACATAGTTAATCAAGGATCTATTTGTTTAGATGGTATTTCACTCACCGTTGGCCAAATCAACGATGAGACCAATGTGGTTACAGTGTGGCTAATTCCTGAAACCCTGGAGCGAACCAATCTTGCAACTTTATTGCCAGGGGATCTAATCAATGTTGAAGTAGATGTACTGGCCAAATACGTTGAACGTTTGCTCGCCAAAGGAGATAAATAATGAGTAATCTCCAGAAGGCTCTAGATGCCTATAAAAATGGCGATCTGATTATTGTTACCGATGATGCTGATCGCGAAAATGAAGGCGATCTGATGATTTTGGCTGAAAAAGCTACGGCAGAAAAGGTTGCCTTTATGGTGCGCCATACAACTGGAATTTTATGTGTTGCAATGACACAAGAGCGTGCCCGCACGTTGCATTTACCGCTCATGGTTGAAGAAAATCAAGATTCGAAAAAGACGGCATTTACAGTCAGTGTTGATTACAAGCCAGGGATTACAACTGGTGTTAGCGCCCAAGAGCGTTCTAATACAGTGCGAGCACTTGCTGATGCTTCATCTGTTGCAGCAGATTTCATTCGCCCGGGACATGTTTTTCCTTTGATTGCAGATAACGGGGGATTGGCCGCAAGAGGGGGACACACAGAAGCTGGTGTTGCGCTATCGCAGATCGTTGGCGCACAACCGCTGTGCTTACTTTCTGAAATCGTCAATGATGATGGCTCGATGGCGCGCGGACAATCACTGATCACCTTTGCCACAGAGCACCAAATTCCGGTTGTCTCTGTTGATGAAATCAAGGCTTATGTGCAGGCAAATCCAATTGCATCTAAAACAGAGGCACCACAATTCAAATTTGAATGGGCACAACTTCCTCTTCGCACTGGCATCTGGAAAATCGCAACTTTCCCAGGGCTTCGTCAACGCGAACATGCAGTGATCGCATTTGGTGATGCAGGCGCAATGCCGATGGTGCGTATTCATAGCGAGTGCTTTACCGGCGATGTAGTTCATTCACAGCGCTGTGATTGCGGAGAACAGTTAGAACAATCAATTAATCTGATTCAGGCACATGGACATGGCTACATCATCTACTTACGCGATCACGAAGGCCGCGGTATTGGGCTAACAGAAAAGATCAAGGCATATCAACTACAGGATCAAGGTATGGACACCATTGATGCAAATCTGCATTTGGGCCATGAAATTGATGCTCGCGACTGGAATGATGCAGTGGCAATCGTTCGTGCACTTGGCTTGCAAGATCTGGTGATTTTAACTAACAACCCCAACAAAGTTGCAGCACTTCGAAATGCTGGCCTTGAAGTCATGCAACAACCACTTGTCATTATCAGTAATAAATTTAATGAAAAGTATCTAGCTACCAAGGAAGAAAAACTTGGTCATTCACGAGGAGGCAAGTAAATGGCAGGACATGCACCACGCATCGGTATCACGCCACTTCCGGCGGCAAAGGTTGCGATCATTTCCTCATCGTGGCATCTAGATATTTGTAATGACTTAATTGCCGGAGCACAACGTGCATTAAAAGAAGCACAGGTAGGCACCGTTGAAGTTCAGTTCGTTCCTGGATCTTTTGAAATTCCGCTTGCCGCCCAGTTCGCATTTGATAATGGCTTTGATGCAGTGGTTGCTGTTGGCTTAGTTTTGAAAGGTGAGACACCTCACTTTGATTATGTCTGCCAAGGCGTGACGCAAGGGGTTATTGATGTTTCGCTTAAGTACGGAAAACCAATCGGTTATGGCGTTTTAATGTGTAACGATCTGGACCAAGCCATTGCCCGCTCAGGTATTGCTGGCAGTAAAGAGGACAAGGGTTATGACAGCGCAATTGCCGCACTTGAACTTTTGCGTTTGAAGAACGCCTAGATAGACTCGTTTGGTGAGCGTAACTAGCGCAGGAGCTGCCTTTAAAAAGGCGTTAGCTGAAGAAACCCCACTTCAAATTGTTGGAACAATCAACGCTAATCACGCTCTGCTCGCCAAACGTGCCGGATATCGCGCAATCTATTTATCAGGCGGCGGGGTTGCAGCTGGATCAATGGGAATTCCAGATCTAGGAATCACAACACTTGAAGATGTGTTAACTGATGTTCGTCGAATTACCAATGTCTGCGATACGCCGCTGTTGGTTGACGCAGATACAGGGTTTGGCACTTCGGCTTTTAATATTGGCCGCACAGTAAAGGATCTGATCAAAGCTGGAGCGGCCGCAATGCATATCGAAGATCAGGTTGGTGCAAAGCGCTGTGGTCATCGCCCTAATAAGGAAATTGTTTCTAAGAGCGAAATGGTTGATCGCATCAAGGCGGCGGTCGATGCTCGTACTGATGACAACTTTTCAATCATGGCCCGCACAGATGCGATTGCTAATGAAGGCATCGAATCAGCCCTTGATCGTATTCATGCCTACATTGAGGCTGGCGCAGATTTGGTTTTCCCTGAAGCAATTGAAAACTTGTCAGATTACGCCACAATTTCAGCTGCTGTTTCCAAGCCGATCCTGGCAAACATCACTGAATTTGGAAAGACTCCGCTGTTTTCTCGTGATGAGTTGGCTGCCAACGGGGTGGGAATGATCCTGTACCCACTGTCGGCCTTTAGAGCGATGAATAAGGCTGCCGAAAATGTCTACACTTCCATTCGTCGGGATGGCACGCAGGCCAATGTGATCGACACAATGCAGACCCGCGAAGAGTTATACCAAGCTATTAATTACTATGAGTACGAGAAAGCACTTGACCAAACACTAGGCAAAGACAACGGGTAAAAAAATCATGGAAGAAATCAAAGTAAAAAAGTCAGTTGCACTCTCGGGTGTTCCAGCAGGAAACACGGCGCTAAGTGCCGTCGGTGGGGCTGATCTTCACTACCGTGGATACTCAATCAAGGACTTAGCTGCTAACTGTCAGTTCGAAGAGGTTGCCCACTTATTAGTGCACGGAGCGCTACCTACCCAAGCGCAACTAGATACTTACAAGGCAAAGCTCAAAGGTCTACGCGGGCTATCACCTCAGGTTAAAACAGTTTTGGAACAACTTCCAGCAACTGCCCATGCGATGGATGTTTTACGTACAGGCTTTTCAGCACTCGGTGCGGTCACACAGGAGTCAGCAAAGCACACTGAAGCAGAGGCACGCGACATCGCAGATTCAATGCTGGCAAAGACAGGTTCACTTCTTGGTTACTGGCATCACTTTGCCAATAGCGGCAAGCGCATTGAAGTAGAAACAGATGACGATTCAATTGGCGCCCACTTCTTACATCTTTTACATGGTGAAAAGCCATCAGCGTTGTGGGAAAAGGCTATGCATGCATCTCTTGTTCTCTATGCAGAACATGAATTTAACGCTTCAACATTTACTGGTCGTGTAATCGCAGGAACAGGCGCAGACATTTACTCATGCGTTACAGGATCAATCGGAGCACTCAGTGGTCCAAAGCATGGTGGCGCTAATGAGGTTGCCCTAGAAATTCAACTTCGATATGCAACTGCTGATGAAGCAGAGGTCGACATTAGAAAGCGCGTAGATGCCAAAGAAGTTGTTATCGGCTTTGGTCACCCTGTCTATACAGTCTCAGATCCTCGTAATGAGATCGTAAAAGTAATCACAAAAGAGCTTGCAGTATCTGCTGGCAAAGAGAATTTGTATGATGTTGCAGAGCGCATCGAATCTGTGATGTGGGAAGTTAAGAATATGTTCCCTAACGTGGACTGGTTCTCAGCTGTTGCATACGATTCTATGAAGATTCCAGTTAACTACTTCACTCCATTGTTCGTAATGGCGCGTATTTCAGGGTGGACTGCTCACGTCATTGAGCAGCGCAATGATGGAAAGATCATCCGCCCAACGGCTACCTATGTGGGCCCGGAAGATTTGGCGTTCGTCTCAATAGAAAAGCGCTAAAACATGTCGAGCCATGTAGTTGCAAGTAACCAGCCATACGATCAGGTAATCGTCGACATTGTCGATTACGCACTGAACTATGAAGTTAAATCCCCGGTTGCTTACCAAACTGCATGGAACAGCTTCATGGACACCATTGGCTGTGGCCTGGAATCACTGGAATATGAAGCCTGTAGAAAGCTTTTAGGCCCAGTTGTTCCTGGACTAACAGTTGCCAACGGCGTCAAAGTCCCTGGCACTACACATGTTTTAGATCCGGTTCAAGGCGCATTCAATATTGGCACGATGATCAGATGGTTAGATTTTAATGACACGTGGTTAGCTGCCGAGTGGGGACATCCTTCAGATAACTTGGGCGGCATCCTTGCAACAGCTGATTGGTTGTCTCGCACGACGGATAAAAAATTCACAATCAAAGATGTACTAACTGCAATGATCAAAGCCCACGAAATCCAGGGATGCATCGCACTTGAAAATTCATTTAATAAGGTGGGACTTGATCACGTCATATTAGTAAAGGTTGCTTCAACTGCTGTTGTTGCACAAATGATGGGGTTAATCAGAGATCAAGCTTTGGCTGCTGTTTCACTCGCCTGGGTTGATGGACAGTCTCTGCGCACATATCGCCATTACCCAAATGCAGGATCACGCAAATCGTGGGCGGCAGGAGATGCAACATCTCGCGCTGTCCGCCTTGCTTTAATCGCCAAGACTGGTGAGATGGGATATCCATCTGCACTGACTGCAAAGACGTGGGGATTTTATGATGTCTCCTTTAAGGGACAACCGTTCACTTTCCAACGACCATACAGTTCATATGTAATGGAGAATGTTTTATTTAAGATTTCCTTCCCTGCCGAATTCCATTCTCAAACAGCCGTTGAAGCAGCGATGACGATCTATAAAAAGATGCAAGAAGTTGGCAAGAGCGCAGATGACATCAAGAAGGTAACAATTCGAACCCACGAGGCATGTGTCCGTATTATTGATAAAAAAGGCCCGCTGAATAATCCAGCCGATCGCGATCACTGTATTCAGTACATGGTTGCAGTGCCTTTTATTTTTGGTCGTTTAACTGCTCGAGATTACGAAGATGCGATCGCCTCTGATCCGCGCATTGATGCGCTGCGTGAAAAGATTGTCTGCGTAGAAGATGCCGGCTATTCGGCCGACTATCACGACCCAGAAAAGCGCTCTATTGCCAACGCAGTAACAGTTGAATTCAACGATGGCAGCAGCTTTGATGAGGTCGCCGTTGAGTACCCAATAGGCCATGCACGTCGCCGTGTTGAAGGTATTCCACTGCTGATTGAGAAGTACAAGAT
>CAIJHZ010000049.1 GCA_903820565.1 uncultured Actinomycetes bacterium | reverse complement strand
ATCACAATGGGTTCATTCGCAATTCCGACAATTATTAATCGCCCTTGCTCACCCAACATTGATAGAGCTTGCTTACGGACAGGTGTGACACCAGCAAAATCAAAGGCGGCGTTTAGCCCGCGATGTTTTTTTAATTCAGGATCATCGGGTGCGAAGGCAAAGTCGGCACCACGTGCTAATGCATGTGCGCGAGCATCTTCGCGTGGGTCAATCGCAATAACTGTGCTGGATCCAATTAACTTCAATAACTGAACTGCGTGAATCCCTAATCCGCCCACACCAAACACTGCTGCAGTTTCACCTGCTTGCATCTTGGCAGTTGAGGATATTGCAGCCCAAGGAGTTGATACCGCATCAGGGATGATTGCAGCTTGTTCGAAAGGTAATGAATCAGGAATTACCGCAACCAAGTGTGCATTTGTCACAACATATTCTGCCCAGCCACCGTTGTAATCAAAACCCATCGTGGTTATTTGCTGCGCGGCGTTACGTTCGCCAGCGATTACAACAACCCGATCACCAATGGCACTTGTCGTAACCCCGGCACCAACTTGATCGACAACACCTGCAACTTCGTGACCCAAGGTCACATGATCGCCCACTAAATATCCGGGAGACAAAATCCCTTCTAGTAAATGAACGTCTGATAAACAGACACCGGCCGCGGCAACTTTAATACGCACTTGCCCTGCCCCTGCATCAGGTGTTGGCACATCTACAACTGCAAAGGCACGTGTAGAAACAGTAATTTGACCAGCTCTCATGCGATCTTTCCTTCGGCTCGGTTAATCAATGTATTGACCGCATCTCCAAAGCCGGCAAATGCTGGATTTGTAGTTTGTCCCGCACGAAAGCGAGCCCAGATCTGTTGAATAATCACAGCTAAACGGAAAAGCCCAAAAACTTCATAAAAGGTAAAGTCTGTACAGCTTCGTCCACTTAACTGCAGATACCGTGCAACGAATTGTTCGCGCGTTGGCATGCCAGGTAAATGACTTGGTTGCCTGCGCAGCGATGCAAAGGCTGGCTCATCATCGCGATCAACCCAATAGGCGAGGGCTGATCCTAAATCCATTAAGGGATCGCCAACTGTTGCGAGTTCCCAATCCAGCACGCCAGCAATGCGACCATGTTCTAAATCAAAGACCACATTATCGATGCGCCAATCGCCATGAATAATGCAGGAATCTACATCGTCAGGTTTATTGGCTTCCAACCAAGCCATGACTTTTTCACCATTTGGCACATCATCGGTCAAGGCATTTCTATATCTCTTTGACCAACCATCAACTTGGCGTGCAACATAGCCTTGACCTTTGTTGAGTTCGGCCAGGATTGATGAATCAACAGCATGTAACTGCACCAAACCATTGATCAATGAATCTGCCATGACTTCGATATCGTGCGCTGTAATTTCTTCAGCAATATCTCGGCGGAAAATTTCTCCTACTACGCGCTCCATGACATAAAAATCAGAGCCCATTACTGAATGGTCTTCGCACAGCGCAATCATACCTGGCACTAATGAATACACAGATTGCAACCGTGATTGAATCAAGTATTCGCGCTTCATATCGTGCGCCGAAACCGCCTTGGTCCCAACCGGAGGTCTGCGCAACACTAATTCGCGGGTCGGGTATTTCAACAAATATGTCAGATTTGAAGCGCCACTGCGAAACTGCAAAACCTCGGGCAGTTCTTCTTCATCGATAAAGCCACGAAGCCACGCATGCATGGCAGCAACATCAAAGCGATCCTCTTCGCGGACCGCGGTTACATCTTTCATGACAAATAAGGTTTGATTTCTAATCGAGCGATGTCACGAATGTGAACCTCATCTGGACCATCAACGATGCGCAATGTGCGAATGCCCGCATACATTGAAGCAAGCGGCGTATCTTGGCAAACACCAGCGCCACCAAAACTTTGAATTGCATGATCAATTATGCGCTCTGCCATCTGGGGGACTGCCACCTTAATTGCTGCGATCTCTTTGCGAGCACCCTTGGCACCAACAGTGTCGATCATCCAGGCAGCCTTTAGTACCAACAATCGAGCTTGTTCAATATCAATTCGAGCCTGTGCGATCCAATCCTGAATAACACCTTGTTGCGCTAACGCTTTTCCAAATGCTTCGCGCCCAATAGATCGCTTGATCATCAAAGACAAAGCTCGCTCAGCCATACCAATAGCTCGCATACAATGATGGATGCGTCCTGGTCCAAGTCGTGCCTGTGCCAGTGCAAAGCCTTCACCTTCGGGTCCCAAAAGATTTGCAATAGGGACCCGCACATTAGTAAATGACACTTCGGCATGACCATGTTGATCTTCATACCCAAACACCAACAAATTGCGCACAACTGTGACGCCAGGAGTATTCATTGGAACAAGCACCATTGATTGTTGATGATGTGCATCGGCATCGGGATTTGTCTTGCCCATGACAATCAGAATTTCGCAGCGCTCATCCATCGCACCTGTTGTCCACCACTTTGTTCCGTTGATGACATAGTCATCGCCATCTTTAATAATTGATGTTCTGATATTTCGCGCATCACTAGATGCGACATCAGGTTCGGTCATTGCAAAGCCAGATCTAATCCGACCATCTAGCAGCGGCTCTAACCAACGCTTCTTCTGCTCATCTGTTGCAAACATGTCAAGTAATTCCATGTTGCCAGTGTCGGGTGCTGCGCAATTGATTGCTTCAGGTGCAATTTCAGGAGACCACCCAGTGATCTCAGCCAGCGTTGCATATTCGGTAACAGTTAAACCATGGTGCGGATCGTGGCTATGAGGTAAAAACAGATTCCACAAACCTTGTGCTCGGGCCTTAACCTTGAGCTCTTCCACAACTGCTGGCAATCCATGAGGCTTTCCTGCCGCACGCAACTGTGCGCGCTGATGTTCATAAACAACCTCAGCCGGAAATACTTCTGCCTCCATAAAGGCCTGCAATTTGGCGGCATATTCGCTCGTCTTAGCGCTTAATGTGAAATCCATGCCTTAACCTTACGCACAGTTATCCAATTTGAGGAGAGAGACAATGAGTGTTCTTGACCGCTTTCGTTTAGATGGAAAGGTCGCAGTGGTCACTGGGGCATCCTCTGGTCTTGGAGTTGCTTTTGCCAAGGCCTTGGCCGAGGCAGGAGCAGATGTTGTCTTAGGAGCGCGCCGCGTTGAACGCCTTGCAGATACCGGCGCATTAGTTACAGCAGCTGGCAGGAAATTCGCGTCGCTGCAAACGGATGTAACGCAACCAGAACAGTGCGATGCGCTTATTGCACATGCCATGAAAGAGTTTGGTCGCGTAGATATTTTGGTAAACAACGCAGGGGTAGGAACCGCGGTACCTGCAACACATGAAACTCCAGAACAATTTAGATCTGTCCTTGATGTCAATTTGTTTGGCGCTTATTGGATGTCACAAGCATTTGCAAAAGCTAACAAAAACGGGGGAGCGATAGTTAATATCTCCAGCATTCTGGGAATAAAGCCTCAGGGATTGCCACAAGCCGCTTATGCTTCAAGTAAAGCAGGGTTAATTGGTTTAACCAGAGATTTAGCAGCACAGTGGACTGGACGCAAAAACATTCGAGTCAATGCGCTCGCACCAGGATTTTTTCCATCTGAGATGAGTGATGAGCTGCCTGCAGATATGGTCAACATGATTAAAATGTTTGCACCCGCAGGTCGTCTGGGAGATCCAGAAGAGTTAGCAGCAACGCTTATTTGGTTAGTCAGCGATGCTTCTAGTTATGTAACAGGAATTACCGTGCCAGTTGATGGTGGATTGGTCATGCCTTAAGTATTAAGAAATACAAAAGCCCCGCGGAAGTTATTCTGCGGGGCTTTTGCCATGTAACTCATTTTGATGAGCACACTGACTACGTATCCGAACTATAACTCCTTTATCCACAAGTAAGTAGCTATTTCGCTAATAGAGATTGAAACCCCATAACTTCACTTCTGCGTGCCGCTGTAGCTCATTGGATAGAGCGGCACACTGACTATGTTGCAGGTAGCGGGTTCAAATCCCGCCAGTGGCACACACATCAAGTGGCCCCGCAGTTCGTCGCGCGGGGCTACTTTTTTGTCAGTCACTCTGCGTAAACTAATTGCATGAGCCTTCGCTTTCGTCGATCAATGAAATTAATGCCAGGCGTCCGTCTAAATTTCAATAAAGACTCCGTAGGAATGTCCTTTGGTGTTCCTGGCGCCCGTTACACCATTAACTCAAAGGGCCGCCGAACTGTTTCCACCGGACTACCTGGAACAGGTTTGTATAACGTTGAAACGTTAAGCAGCGGAAAGAGAAAGAGCCGAGCAGCATCCCAGCAGTCAGCTACAGGTGCGGAAGAAAAGTTCATTCCTTACAGCCCGCCGACCAGTATGCAGCCGGGACTTTTTGCAAAGAAGGCAGATCGAGCCCTCTATGAATATCTGAAAGATGTATTTAAATGGGATGAGACTGATACGCCTGATCAAGCAATTGAAAAGGCAAAGGCTTTGCAGGAAGAGCACCCAACTCTTAAATACAGTCTGGACCTGCTCAAGTTTTTATATTGTGTCAAAGGTAGCTCAGTAGATGATGCAACTAGCCAGCAATGGGGTTCTGAGTTATGGAGTAATCGGAACACCGTTTTTGTGGATAAATACGTACTGAAATACTTGGTTGGAATTACTCCGCAGGTCCAAATAACTAGCGGCATATCTACTTCAAGTGTCTATAACGAGCAAACACTTGGCCACATCTATGTTGAATTATTGCAACAGATGGGTAAATTTGACGAAGCCTTTGCAATCTTGCATGAAATGCAACCTGATCAACTTGTTGCGATTTCTATCGCTGATATTGAAATAGGCAAAAAGGATTATGACGGTGCGATTGAAACAACTGAAGATATCGAAAACGAGGATGATGCAACGGCAATGATGTTGATCCTGCGTGGGGTTGCTTTCCGTGAAAAGGGAATGAATGATGGAGCACTTGAGTGCTTCAAGCGTTCCTTGGCATCAAAGAAACGTTCCGAAGTCATGCTCCACCGTGCACTCTTTGAACGTGCCGAGACTTATTCTCGTTTAGGCAAGAAGGCGTTGGCCATAAAAGACCTGGAAAAGATTTTGGTTGATGACTCTGATTACCCAGCTGTGCAGGAAAAGCTCAACACACTCAACGCTTAAAGCTGTTTGTCTACGCATCTAAACGCGTTTTGACCATTTGGTCATAGGTATCTCTACTTGTTGAGACCATAATGAGAACATGCGCAAGAGATTAGTCGTGTTACTCACCGTAACTCTGGCTCTGGTATTGCTTCAACCGATTGCAATTGCAGCGGTAAAGCCAGGCACTAAGTGCACAAAGCTAGGTCAAACAAGCACATCTGGCGGATTTAAGTACACATGTGTTAAGTCGGGTATCAAGTTGGTCTGGAGCAAAGGCGTAGTTGTTAAGAAGCCGCTGCCTGTTGCAACTGCGACACCATCTGCGACACCAACTGCGACACCAACTGCGACACCAACTGCGACACCAACTCCAACACCTACGCCATCGGCATCACCAACTCCAAAAGCCCCAACCTCCTTTGATGATCTAGTTGAGAATTATCAAGGTATTGCATATGCCGCGTGGAGCAAGAGTCGCGAAAAGATACTTGCCTCCAAGAGAACCGACATCACATTAAAAATGATTATGGGGCCAAACTCTCAACTCACAAACAAAGAACCTCTAATTCCAATTGATCTCGTAACCAGAATGTATGCCGGATACGTCGAACCCACAGAAATTTACTATTTGGCGTTTAATTATGAAGATCGAGAATGGGCTGTCAATCAAATGGAAAGCATCCTTCCTAATTCGGGAAGTAGATGGGTTACAGATGTTGCATGCCGCACGAAAGAAACCTGTTGGGGCGGCGGCTCCTTTTATAACGGTAGTAATAGGTATCTCATCGTGCTGGCAGTAGGACTCCAAACTCCTGACCATCTAAATGGAACAGTTGAGGCTCACGAGTTCACACATACGCTTCAACAAATGAATATAAAGAAGGGCCGTCCTGCACAGGAATTTCTTTATGATCCTTGGCCTCCAACCTGGTATTGGGAAGGCCAAGCTCACTTCACGCAACATGCAGCTGTTTTCTACGACTCCTTTACCAATTACATGAAGTTTAGAAAAGATACTTCAAGTGATTTGTATATAAATCAAGCACTGAATTCACAGTATCTAGAAAATTATTTTGTTTTCAATGCTCCAGAAACTTGGCAAAAGAGTTATGAACGCTGGAGTCAATACAGCATTGGCGCGATGTTCGTTGAGATTCTCACTGCTATTAAGGGACCAGATTCAACAATGGAGATGTGGAAGATCGTGAGTACCGGGGTGGACTTCAAAACAGCCTTTGAGAAGGTCTATGGCATTTCATTTGATAAGGCGATGCCAATCATGGCCAAGGCAATCGCATTACAGCTTGGCCGTAGCTAAGCAATAAAAGTTACGAATTGAGTTTCAAAGTTATGTCATCTAGTAGAAGGTTCATCTGGGCTTCTATTTCGCTAGAGATCGGATACTCATTAGGCGCGCCTTCGCCATCACGTGTGTAGGAAACGTAGATTACATTTCTGCCTACTTGGCGTGCAATCACTAGAGCCTTGCGGCCAAAGACATTCCCAGAAAAGGTCATTTCATAATCAAGGCGCAGGCTACTTGTCGAAGGTTGGGTAATTGTTTGCGTAGTGCTCCATGTTAAATCTGAAGTCTTATTTGTCACAGTTCCGCAAGACTTCAATTCAGTAGCAATGTCATTGAGAAGAAATGCTTCGCTAACATTGCTGTCACCAACAATTGTCAATGTCAATTTTGAGTAGTCCTTTGGATCATCATTCGCCCAGTACCAACTCAATCCTCCGAGCATGTTATTCGAAGCGTTTGAAACCCCTGATTTAGCAAAAGTACGTTGAGTAAAAAATGCATCAGATTCGCGGCAAGTTGCGGGAGAAGTTGTGAGCGAGCCATCATTTGTATCGGTGAGTCCAGAGACAGGTTCTATTTTTAGTTCACTTGATGAGAATCGCGAGAATTGTGAATAACCCGCCAAGATGCTCTCACTTGGTATCAACACACTGAGCGCTTTGAAATCAAAAGCCGCTGGGGTCTCCCAGTTCAGAGGCTCATCTGATTGGCTTGATGTTTCTTGGCCACAGCTAGTCAGAATAAACAGAGATGCGAGAGCCAGAACAAAGTACCTATTTCGCTTAAGCATTGATTTCATTGTGTCTCCTATTAGCTGTTCGAGTATTCCCACCAGGTCTTCACGCCGTCAATCTCATATTTGCACTTGAGGATCTTGGCGCAAAAAGCATCTAGTGATTTCGCACCGTTGTACTGCTCCTCTGTATATCCCCACGAGGTCATACCGACAACAAAACCTTCGTTGTCGACCAATGGCCCACCACTGCTGCCATGACTAATATTATTT
>CAIJHZ010000048.1 GCA_903820565.1 uncultured Actinomycetes bacterium | reverse complement strand
TAACGCAGCAGCAGAAGCTGCTGATGCTGCAACTGCAGCTGCACAAGACGCTGCTGATGCAGTAGCTGCCTTGTCAACTCAGGTTGCTGAATTGATCTCAGCTCTAAAGGCACAGATCACTTCATTGACTAACCTAGTCATCAAGATCCAGAAGAAGGTCAAGGCTTAATTAGCCCTGATCTCTAAAAAGATCTAGAACCAAAACCCGGTTCCCGCTTCGGCGGGGGCCGGGTTTTGGCCTTTCTATAAGTAAGATTTAGGAATGAAAATGACAGAATCATTCGTCGCGCGCTGGATAAGCATTGGTGCAGCGATTATTACTTTGCTAGTAACTGCCAACGTCAGCATGGACCCTGTCAACGTCCCCAAGCTGTTACTCACTTCTGGCTTGGGTTTTGGAATGTGGGCAATAGTTATCGTCTTCAATTTCAAAATGATTTGGGCAGACAACAAACCCTTGATCATCGCAACACTTTCCTACCTTGCTCTGGGCGCGCTGACCCTCTTTACAAGTGATGCACCTTTTACGCAAAATTTTTATGGCGTACAGGGTCGTAACACTGGCTTTCTTGCCTATCTTGCATTGACAGGAATTATGTTGGCGGCTAGCCAACTACGAAGTAAAATAAGTTTTACCCAGATTCTTTATGGGCTGTTTGCCGCAGGAATTCTAAATGTCATTTACTGCTTGATGGTACTTAGTGGAAATGACTTTATTCCGTGGAATAACATTTATAATAAAATATTAGGTACTTTTGGTAATCCGAATTTTATATCTGCGTTTTTAGGAATATTCATTACTGCACTTGTTGCCTATTTGTTTAAGCCTGGGATCAATCTGAGTTTACGCCTAGCTGGGGCAGCGGTAGGAGCGTTAGCCCTTTATGAGGTACAAGCTAGTAATGCGGTTCAGGGACTTGTTGTTACTGCTTTTGGACTGTCAATTGTTGGTTTCTATTTAGTTCGATCTTTTTTCAATAAGAACATCTTTACGCTTGCTTATATATCTGCTGTGGCAGCAGTTGGAGCAGTAGCACTTGCTGGTGCTTTACAGAAAGGTCCGCTGACCCAGTATATTTACAAGACTTCGGTGTCACTTCGTGGTGAATATTGGGATGCAGGAATAACAATGGCTAAGTCCAATCCATTCACCGGTGTTGGATTTGATACATATGGTGATTGGTATCGTAGAGCTCGTTCTGCCAGTGCAATGATTTTGCCAGGTCCTACCACGGTTACAAATGCGGCGCATAATGTTTTTATCGATGTATTAGCCAGCGGGGGCTTCATCTTTTTTGCTGCCTACCTAGTTATTTTCGTAATTGCAATTATATCAATATTGAAAGTGACTCTGCGTAGTCGCTCTTATGATGCCCTATTTGTTGCACTTGCTACGGCATGGATTTGTTACAACGTCCAAGCACTAATCAGTATCAATCAAATTGGCCTTGCAGTTTGGGGTTGGCTCCTATCAGGAACTGTAATCGCGTATGAGCGCGCAACACGAAATGCAACATTTTCTACAGGTGACACAAGGTTAATTCCTAAGAGACAAAAGACTTTCGCCGCTGAAACGCAGCCAGGCGTTGTGCTTGCAGGAGTTGGCGGTTTTATTGTTGGGTTGATAATTGCTC
>CAIJHZ010000047.1 GCA_903820565.1 uncultured Actinomycetes bacterium | reverse complement strand
GGCCTTCTGTATGCGGTTAATGATTTCTGTCATTAAAATCGGACTTCCCATGTCAAGAATATGAATGTCACCAGAGTTGAGAACGGCAGACTTAATTGCCAATGCTGCTGCCTCATCAATATGCATAAAGTATCGTTTCATTTGTGGATCCGTGAGTGTTATAGCGGCACCATTGAGAATTTGGTGAACGAAAGTTTCAATTACCGATCCTTTTGAATTAAATACATTTCCAAAACGCACGTTTGTGAATCCACTATTTCCACTTAATCTATGTTTTATTACGAGTAATTCTGCTATTCGTTTTGTTTTCCCTAAGACGCTTATTGGTTCAGCAGCTTTGTCTGTTGAGACATTCAAGAAGCCAGGAACTTTGTGTTTAACGGCAGAATCCAATAAATTCTTGGTCCCTAAAACATTGGTCAAGACAGCCTCTCGTGGGTATCTTTCCAGGACTGAAAGATGCTTAAGGGCTGCACAATGAATGATTAAGGATGGGTTTGATTCTTTTATTAGGTGATCTAGGCCAACCTTGTCCCTAATATCTTGCAGTACATAACTTGTCTCTTGAAATAGCGCAGTATTGGAAACTGCCAAACTTAAGGAATGTAAGGCGTTCTCATCTCTATCTAGAGCCATTAGGTTTACATCAGGGACGTGAGCAAGTTGATTCATTACTCTTGAGCCAATACTCCCGCCAGCGCCAGTAACAAGAATGGTTTTACCCCGCAGAAACATGAAATCACGTTCTTCCAAGCCAATATTTGGAGTCGAATTTCCAGTGATTTCTTCATACCTTAGTTCGGCAGCCATATTCCCTTGTCCCTTGTCTTAGGATCGCTCAAATCCTATTGGCAAGTATACGATTATTTGTCCTCGCACAAAGGCAGACAAACTATAATGCGAGGAATATTGTGTTGAACTCAGGACTGGCATGTTATTCCTTATTTTGGGAGCGGGGCTTATGGGGATCATTGAGAGTGAAAGTGCCACCCCCCGAGTAACAGTTCTCATTCCTTGTAATTCAACCGACTTTTTAGCTGAGTGTCTAGATTCGGTTGCGTGCCAAGATTATCCAAATATTGATGTATTAGTCGTTCTGAATGGTAAAGCAATCCATGAACGAACCGCATTAAGCGAAGAATTTAATGAATATCCAAGAAACTTAAAATTTGTTTTGAGCGAGAAAGTGGGAATCGTAAGTGCGCTAAATTTGGGATTAGAATTGAGCAGTAACGAATTTATCGCACGAATAGATGCAGATGATGTGATGCCGTTCAAGAGAATTACTCTCCAAATTGCCGAATTTAGTCATGATTCAGAAATTGTATGCATCGGGGGCCAGCTAGAATACGTCGCCGCTAAGCCCGAACAAGAACACCCGGGTTATCCTCTGACCGATGAAGCCTTCAGGCATGCACTCTACAGATTTAGTCCACTGCCACACCCTGGCGTTATGTACAAAAAATCAGCTGTGGTCCTTGCTGGAATGTATCGTGAGAAATTTCCTTACATTGAGGATTGGGATCTTTGGACTCGATTGGCTGAGCAGGGAAAGATATTTAATCTTCCAGAGACAACTGTTTACTACAGGATTCACTCAAACCAATCAACAATACTTCATACAGCAATTCAACAGAAAAGTATTAGATCTCTCTCTTCTCAAGTACTAAAGCAAGCTTTGAAAGCCTCTGGTCAACAATGTCCGAGAGACTCTGACTTCTTAGATCCACAGTCCATCGCTATTTTCCCCCAGCCTGCTTTAATAGAAAAAAAGCAAAGGAAAGGAAATGGATTTTTTGGGCAAAAAGAGAAACGAAGGGCGCTAGCTGGTTATTTGTACGTTCGCATGATGAGTTCAAATTCTTCACAAGCCCAGCTTCTACTTCTGCGCATAGTTATTTCACTCATTGATCCTGTTTTATTAATTCGTAAGCTTTTCTAGCTATCAATCCATTCTTGAATTAATTCATAACCGCTGAATCTAGTAACAATTTCTGTTAAGAATTTATCACTCAGGAGATTTGTCATTTGAAGTCTGATATTTGCTACCCACTCATCGCAATCATCGTAATTTTCAACAAGTGCCCCGCCCCCAAAAGTAGAGATTAATTCTCTAGGTCCATCTGCGTCCATTGATGCGACTACAGGGATGCCATGAATCCAGCTCTCAATAATGACAATTCCAAAAGTCTCAACTAACGACGGCAGGATTAGAACCTGTGTCTTGGGCAAGCAATCTGAAGGGCTTTGCCAACCAATCATTTCAATATTTTCAATTTCTCGATGAAATATCTCTTTCCTTAGATAAGGCTCCTCAGCTCCTCCGCCTGCAATTTGAAATCTGAGGTCTTTGGCATCCTCTGCAATATTCAATATCTGTTCTACGCCCTTCTCTTTTGATAACCGACCCAAATATAAGCAACTCAATTCTTCGCGAGGCTGTTTTGGGTTTAATGAGCAAGTTGCAGAAGAAGATGAATACGGATTGGGAATTATTCTTAATTTTATTCTTGAGTTCATTTGTAAAAGATTCTTGCCTGTAGTTTGAGATGGTGCTACCACTTGATCTGCGAGTTGATACAACCAACGGATAATTGCCGTATCTGACTTACGCAGTAAATTAATAGGGGTATAACAGGCAACAGATAAGTGAAAATTGCTTATTAATGCCCGCATAGCAAAACAAAGAAAAGCAGATGATGGATCTAGGCAGATTACGAAGTCTGGTTTAAATCTAGATAATTTGCGGTGCGCTGGAATTAAGCGCAGCAGTGCAATTATTGGCTTAAGAAAGCTAAATCGAGGAGGAGGAACCTCTAGGCTTCGAACATCCAATTCAGAATTGTGTAAATATTCTGAGGAGTAATGAACGTAGATTTCTACTTCATTACCTCGGAGTTTTGCAGCGGTGCCAAGCTCAAGAGCAAGGCTCGCTAGCCCACCAGTATTTAGACTTGGAACGAAGATTGCTAACTTCACGCTTCAACAGTAGCAGTCCAAAGTCAACACATGCTCATAATGATGCTTGGTTTTTTACGATGAGTTTGGTCCAAAATATGCAGGTTGAGGTGGGAGAATGATTGACTATAAATTGTCTTCAAATTATTGTTTCGCTCATAATTAGAGTTGACATCTTGGGATTTATGAAGGTCCCAGAGGAAGGGCAGGGTTTGATAGGAGATCTCTAAGTCGCATTGTTTTTGTATGCAGAGATTTTACCCAACATGAAGTTGGTAGTTTTAATTTGCTCGTAGCTTCAATAGCATTTGCTTGAAGCCCCGCGGGTATAGCGTCTGAACTCTCTATACTTTCCTCTCTGAAATCTCGAATTTTCTGAAAGTCGTGCTCAAAACCATTAGAATTCATCGGTGGAAACATTGAACTTGTGCCCTGTCAATTTCAAAGGGTCGCACCTAACTGAACGATTCACCACTGACAGCCACCATTTGGATAATTTGATAACCGGCCGGAAGAATTACTTACTTTCTTGTCTAGCCAGCAAAAACATCAATTTTGCTAAGTACTCCATCTTTAATCTGACGCGTTTATTTAGAATAATTAAAGAAGCCGATTATGTCATTTAGCTTTCCTACAAAAAAGATTGATTACTTATTTATGACAAATTCGTTATCTGGCGGTGGTGCTGAAAGAGCAATAAATATTGCCGTAAATGAATTGTCTAAGAAAGAAATTTCAGTTGGATTACTAGTCATTAATGATGGGCCACAAGATCTATACGCACCAAAAGTGCCAACTTTTGAATTAAAAAGAAAGTGGCAAGGTGGCTTATTTTCACTATTGTTTGCATTCATGAAAACATACTTCTTGGTAGCAAGATTGAAACCAAAGGTATTAATACTAAATTGTGACCTACCTGAATTTATGGGTGCTTTTCTATTTGGGCCCTGGAAACTTGTTGTAGTTGAACATGTTACTAAACCATGGTCAAATCGTTTGACTTTGGGTAAATTGGTTCGACGAGTACTAAGTATTAGAAAGTCATCTTGGGTGGTCGTATCGGATCACTTGAAACCTTGGTTAAGTGAAGGTATTAAAACGGAGCACATCCCGAACGCAATTTTTGAACAAAATGAATCAAAGGTTAGGCAAATTGTATCTGGAAACCAAATCGAGAGATTAGTTTTTATCGGAAGACTAACAAAAGCTCAAAAGCAACCTCAATGGATGTTAGACATTTCAGAAATTTCCAAATTACCTGTTGTGATTTATGGTGACGGGCTTTATCGGGATGATCTAGTCTCTGACTCAAAGGTTAGAAACTTAGACATAAAATTCCATGGATTCATTTCCAACCCCTGGAATGAAATCTTTTCGGGAGATTTATTAATTGTCCCTTCAGCCTGGGAAGGCGATGGGCTTGTTGTTGTAGAAGCGCTATCCAGAGGTGTTCCGATTTTACTTAATTCAGTTGCTGATTTAACCCGATTTGGATTACCCGAAAAACATTATTGCGAGAATCCTAATGACTTTGCCTTTCGGATATCACTTTACAAGAATAACTTGGAGGGTCTAGTAGGGGATGTTGAATTAGCTCAAAAAATTATTTCAGGAAGAAATCCTGAAATTGTCGCAACGAAATGGATTAATTACCTCAGCGAAAATTCTAGGTAGGATATTAAGTCTAAAACAGCAGAACTTCGGTAGTGTTTCCCAGAGGTATATCTAAGAATTCTTGTTCTGGGGTGAGTTTGAGGAGGAAACAAGTTGAAGAAGGTAACCGCTTACTTACAGGGCGGAATTGGAAACCAACTGTTTATACTCTTTGCCGCCTATTCAGTTGCCATAAGGATGAAAAACAGTGAGGTGTATTTAGATAAGTCCCTGCTTTCTATTTCTCAAATACAACACCCTGGCAATTTGGGGGATATGGAAATAAGAGTAGGTGGGGAGGTACTAAACTTTCACTCCAAGAGATTCAAAAAGCCGGTAATGCTGATCAACACACAGCGAATACTCTACAAATTAGCATTCGCGTGTAAGCCACTTCGCAGATTTTTGCCACAATATCGCTCAAAAGTATTTGGGTTCGACCCACTAATTCAAACACTTCGATCTCCAATTAGTATTGTTGGATACTTTCAAACTTACAAATATTTGGCTGACATATCCTCAAACTCAAAGATTGAGATAACGCCCCGGGATCCATCGGAGTGGTTTAAGGCAACAAGTTGCGAGATTAATCAAGCCGGATCTACGGTTGGGATTCACCTAAGGCGTGGAGATTATGCCGCCTATAAATCAACACTTGGCATGCTTGCAGACGAATATTTTATTCAAGTTTTGTCGACCATAGGATTGCATGAGAAAGTCGATAAAATCTATATCTTTTCCGATTCTTTAGATGCCGCCGAGCTTTTAAAACAAAAGATTTCGAATTTCAAATGTGAAGTAGTAGTCCCACCAGATTCTGTTAGCCCAGCAGAATCCTTACTACTGATATCACACTGCACCTTCAAGATTATTTCAAACTCGACTTTTTCCTGGTGGAGTGGCTACTTAAGTAAAAGTCCTTCTACGATTTTTGCGCCTATCCCCTGGTACTTAAACCATGTGGAGCCTGAGGCGCTTGTGCCAGATGAGTGGAGAAGGGTCCAATCAATCTGGGTTCAATAGATGTGGCTAATTTCTTAACATCGCTACGTCAGATCTAAGTCCCTTGATGAACTACCAAAAAATCGTATCCCTTTTGGCTTCAATGGCGATCGCTCAGCCGACTATTCCATTAATTCCGGCGACGTACCTACACATACACTATGAGCAGCGGGTTGCCCCTTTGGCCTACCCATTCTGAGTGCTTTGCTAAGGTTAGGCTCGTGATTGATTTGGACTCTTATGGATGGTGCACCTTTGAATGATCTTCTAGCCCGATGGAGACAGACCACAATTGGCAGATCCTTGCACGTTCTCAATAAGAATGACCAAAAGAAACTTTCTGCAATAATCGTTATTCAAATCTTGATGGGTGCTTTAGATCTCTTAGGTGTTATCGCAATTGGTTTACTTGGAGCATTATCTGTTACAGAGATTCAGGGCAATCAGCCGGGCAATAGAGTCAGCAATGCACTTAGTTTCTTGCATGTTTCAAATTCAAGTTATCAAACTCAAGCTGTCATTTTAAGCTTTGGTGCTGTAATCCTACTTGTGGGACGTACGATTTTATCTATTTTTTTCACTCGTCGCATTTTGTTCTTCCTAAGTCGGCGTGGAGCGAAAATATCAGCTGACTTAATTGCGCGGGTGCTCTCTCAGTCATTATTAGCGATTCAGGCGCGTACGACACAAGAAACTCTTTATGCAGTAACAAGAGGTGTCCAACTCATTGTCCTTGAAGTACTTGCGACGTTAGTTGTATTAATAGCAGATTTTTCACTACTAATAATTATGGGAGTTGGTCTTTTTGTTCTAGATCCAGTCACGGCCATAGGAACGTTTATAGTATTTTCTTTGATCGCATTTTTCTTGTATCGATTTATGCATGTGCAGGCGGGTGAATTAGGCGTTAAGAGTTCAGAGTTGAATATTATAAGTAATGAAAAAATCGTTGAAGTGTTTAGTTCCTACCGCGAATCAGTAGTTCGGAATCGGCGCGACTACTACTCAAGGGAAATCGGCCAACTACGCTACTCCTTGGCCGATACAAGTGCCCGGATAAGTTTCTTGCCATTTGTTAGTAAGTATGTCATCGAAACAACGGTTGTCCTTGGTGCCCTTTTGATTGGCGCAGCGCAATTCCTTTTACAAGATGTAGTTCATGCTGTCGCAACACTCACAATTTTCTTGGCCTCCGGTACACGGATTGCGCCTGCTGTTTTAAGAATTCAGCAAGGATCAATTATGATCCAGGGGAGTTTAGGTGCAGCGATGCCAACCCTAGATTTAATCGATCAACTGGGTAATTCAAAATTGATTGAGAACGTTGATGATTCACTTGATGTTATTCATGCAGGCTTTGAATCTGACATCCGAGTTGAAAATGTTTCACTTACTTATCCAAATAAGACATCGCAGGCAATATCCAAAATTGATCTCTCAATTCCTGCGGGTGCATCAGTCGCTCTTGTTGGCCCCTCGGGGGCTGGTAAAACAACTTTTATTGATGTTTTGCTTGGTGTACTTAACCCAGATGAGGGAAAGGTTTTAATCTCTAAGCTACCGCCGCTACAGGCTGTTGCAAAATGGCCAGGTGCTGTTTCATATGTTCCACAGGATGTCGTGATTGCAACCGGAACCATTCGGGAAAATATTGCCTTAGGTTACCCATTAAAGGTTGCTACTGATGAATTAGTTTTGAGTGCCTTAAAAGTTGCTCATCTAGAAGATTTTGTTGGCAGTTTGCCTCAGGGCGTGGATACCCAAGTTGGAGAACGAGGAGCAATGATCAGCGGTGGCCAGCGTCAAAGACTAGGAATTGCACGTGCAATGTTCACTCGGCCACATTTATTGGTTCTTGATGAAGCAACAAGTTCACTTGATGGCGAAACCGAGGCAAGTATTTCCGAAGCAATTCATGCACTACGCGGGTCAACAACCGTAGTAATCATTGCTCACCGATTATCAACGGTCAGAAATGCAGACATCGTTGTTTATCTCTCTGAAGGTAAAATTCTAGCAACTGGTACCTTCGATGAAGTCAGAAGATCTGTGCCCGACTTTGATCGCCAAGCAAGACTTATGGGACTATAGGGATACCTACATACGGGGATTGAAGTAGGCTTACTTTATGAAAATTGTTGTCACAGGTGGTGCGGGATTCATTGGATCTCACTTATGCGAACGCCTTATTTCTGAAGGGCATTCGGTCACAACTATCGATGATTTGACCACAGGTAGCATTTCAAACCTAGCAAATCTAGAAGGAAACAAAGATTTCAATCTAGTGGTCGGCTCAATTTTGGACTCAGATGGGCTGCATTCATTGATCCAGAATGTTGACTATGTTTTTCATCTTGCCGCAGCCGTTGGTGTATTTAATATTGTTAACAATCCGTTGGCTAGCATGCTTACTAACATCCGGGGAACTGAGAATGTTCTTGAGGCGGCAAATGCTTCGAAGATACCTGTTTTTTTAGCAAGCAGTAGTGAAGTCTATGGAAAGAATACTTCAGATTCGCTTAAAGAAAGCGACGATAGAATCCTTGGGAGTCCAGTCAAATTGCGCTGGTCCTACAGTGAAGCAAAAGCAATAGATGAATCTCTTGCTTATGCGTACCATGTTGAAAAAAAGTTGGAAACACGAATTGTTAGATTCTTTAATACTGTGGGTCCTCGACAATTAGGTGCTTATGGAATGGTTGTGCCGCGCTTTGTTAAAGCTGCACTAACTAATGAGCCAATTACAATTTATGGCAATGGTAATCAGACTCGCTGCTTTGGGCATATTTACGATGTGATTGACGCAGTTATGGCAGTTGCATTTGCTGATAATACTGTTGGAAAAGTTATTAACATTGGAAACAATAGCGAAATCTCTATGAACGGGTTGGCGCAAAAGATAATTAAAGAAACTGGATCAAGTAGCGACATTGTTTATGTTCCATATGAAGAAGCCTACGGTCAAGGTTTTGAGGACATGGAACGTCGTGTTCCCAATATCGATTTGATTAATGAATTAGTTGGTTGGACGCCAAAGCGAGATCTTTCAACGATAATCGCCGATATCTCTGCAGAGATGAAGCGGTTAGCTTAAAGAGAAGTAACCCCTGGTACGCCATTAAGAGAGTTTGTGCAGTCCAGGATTAGAACACCCCTAGAAATTAGCTGATCTAGATTCATACTTGGCTGCCTAGTTGCCAATATTGCAATATCGCAAGGCCAATCTATGCCAACCGACCTAGAGCCATTCCATTCGACCACTAGTGGATCATGCCATGCAACGTCAGCCCCTTTAGAAACCAACTGGTTACGGAGTTCTGAAGCAGGGGTTTCGCGAACATCCCCCACCCCCGGTTTGTATGCGACGCCAAGGATCAGAACCTTTGGACTTTTATTCGCGGAATTAACCATGCTAAGTGCGCGTTCGGCGACATATTTAGGCATTTCAAGATTTATTACGTCTGCGGCTTCAACAAATTCGGCTTTGCTTCCGCTCTGCCGTGCCCACCAAGTTAAGTACAAGGGGTCTACTGGAATACAGTGTCCGCCAACACCCACACCTGGTCTAAACGGCATAAATCCATATGGCTTTGAAGAAGCTGCGTCAATAACTTCATGAACATTCAAACCATTTGCTGCGCATATCTGGGTAAATTCATTTACAAGCGCGATGTTAACTAAACGAAAAGTATTTTCGAGAAGTTTCGCTGCTTCAGCGACTTCAGGGGTTGATACAGCGATTGCAACATCACATAAAGAACTATAAAAAGCATGAGCTTTTTCTTTTGATTTATCATCGATGGCACCAATCAAGCGTGGCGTATTTTTCTGATTCCATAAAGGATCGCCTGGATTAACCCGCTCTGGTGCGCTTGCGAAGTAAATTGTTGGGGAAGTTGCTGGTTTTAAGGAATCAATAATTGGGATTATGACCTCCCTTAGTGTTCCTGGATAAGATGTTGATTCGCTAACAACTAATGTTTCATCTGAAATATACGGAGCTATCCCGTTTGTTGCGCTTCGCAAAAGAGATAGGTCCGGCTCCCGCTTTTCATCAAGTGGAGTCGGAACGCAAATTGCAATTACAGAAGCTTCTGCTGTCCTTGAAAAGTCGGTGGTCGCCTCATAAACCCCTGTTGAAATCACTAACTTTAATTGAGCATCAGAAATGTCTTCGACCGGGCTTGATCCAGAGTTGATCTGGGCAACCTTTCCTGAATGGTTATCGACACCAATAACACTCCAGCCAGCATCTACGGCAGCGATTGCTAAAGGCAGTCCGACGTAACCTTGCCCGATGATTGCCAAAATTTTAGGTTTCTGCGAGTTCATGGACAGAAGCCTAACTGTCGAGAGTCGCTTTTCCCAGTTGCCATTGAGCTCACCTATTAATCTAGTGTGGTTGTGGTAAAAATCTCTTATAGGTTTTCGAAGGTCTAAAGGTGATGGATTCTTGGGGTCAGATTTGTGGGATTGATTTAAACATCACTGTTAAGGTTGAACCATGACGATAATTGTGGCTGGTGCGACTGGATTAGCCGGCTCTGCGATAGTTAAAGCCTTCGAGGCCCAGGGCCAAAATGTTGTCGGAATTAATCGCTCAGTTGTAGATCTTCTCAATTCTCAACATACTGAAGAATTTGTTGCCTCCATTAACCCATCGCTTATCGTGGATGCTGCCGCCAAAGTGGGTGGAATCGGAGCGAACAATTCTTACCCTGTCGAATTTCTTGCTGACAATCTAGCCATTCAAGGCAATTTGATGAAGGCGGCCCATAAAGCTGGGGTTCCTGGTTTTGTTTTTTTGGGATCTAGTTGTATTTACCCACGCGATTGTGCCCAGCCAATCAAAGAAGAGTATTTGATGACTGGACCACTTGAGGCAACAAACTCTGCTTATGCGATTGCAAAGATAGCAGGTATCGAACTCATTAATTCATATCGCAAAGAGTACGGAACAAAATGGATATCTCTAATGCCCACTAATCTCTATGGCCCAGGGGATAATTTTGAACTAACCGCTTCGCATGTATTGCCTGCCTTAATCCGACGTTTTGTTGAAGCCGCAGAGAGTGGATCAAGCAAAGTTATACTGTGGGGATCTGGCTCCCCACTGCGAGAATTTCTCTATGTAGACGATCTTGCCAATGCTGTGGTCGTTGCCTCTGAAAAGTATGATTCGAATTTGCATTTGAATGTTGGATCGGGTGAAGATCTCTCGATTAAGGAGTTGGCAACAAAGGTTGCACTTGAGGCTGGATTCACTGGCGACATTGAATGGGATAGATCAAAGCCAGATGGAACGCCGCGCAAAGTTTTGGATATTACAAGAGTAAAGGGTCTAGGTTGGAAGCCAAGAATAACCCTGGAAGAGGGCATTAAATCCACAATAAGTTGGTATAGGGCGGCAGTGCTTGAGAACGCAGTGAGAAAATAACATAATTCATTTTCTGTTGGTGCCTATAAACAAAATGATAGGTATTTTTTGAGTGAAATACTAACTAGCCTCGGAATCAAGATAATTTCTAATTCCTGCGCGAAAATCAATTTTAGATTCCCATTTCAATACTTCTTTTGCCTTAGCAGAATCCGAAACTCTTCTTGCTACCGAACCTTCTCTGCTGGGAACCAAATTAATTTCCTTGTCGCCAAGGCCCATTTCATCAAGGATGATTTGGGCTGCATCCAATATTCTGAGCTCCTGATTACTGCCTAAATGATAAATTGGAACACTTTCTTTTGCATGGTATATAGCGGCAATAGTCCCTTGAACTGCATCTAAAACGTTCAAAAATGCTCGGGATTCGAGTGCGCCAATCACTTCAAATACTCCAGATTTTGCACGACCCACAAAATCGGGAATAAAGTGATCAGAGCCCATATCTGGGCCATACACATTGTGGTACCTCACAATTGAGCAATTTGTTCCAAATTCAATTGCAGCAGAGTTAATAGCAACTTCACCAGCAAGTTTCGCTGCCGCATAAGACCAACGTGGGTTATGGATACTTTCTATACTCGGAATCACTGACTCACTTGTTGGAATTGCACCACCAAAATTTGTGACTGTAGAGGCATACACTTCACTTGAACTTGAATAAACGATCGGGATTAATTCGCCATATTTCCGAATCACGTTTAGCGTTGGAAATATCGAGCTTTCAAATACGGTGAAAGGTTTGGAATAGAATCTTGAGGTTCCATTCAGCGCCGCAAGCGCAAATACACAAGTTGCATCACTGGGTAGGCCATCAATACTCGATTCAGAATTCAAATTGAGTTCTATAACTTTGACACGTGGATTACTCTCGAACTCTTTAAGTCTTTTAGAGTTTGGTAAATCTACACAGTAGATGACTTGCGTGTCAGATCGATTCAAGAGTTCTCGGACTAGGTGGGACCCAATAAAACCACCTGCACCTGTTACAAGAGGTTTTTGTAAGACTTTTTCAGTTAGGACCAACTGAGGTACCTCATCTCCTTTGACAACAAAGCAGGCTTGGCTACCTGCCAATAATCAATAACTAAACAATTTCGATCTGCCAGTTTGTTAATTAACTCCTCTAAATCAACAAACTTTAAAGAGTTGGTAAGAATTAAGATTTTATCCGCACCACTTATGGCTTCTTGAATCGACCGTGATTGCACTATATCTATAAAGTCATATTTAAAAATTCCTGCAGGCTCGTACCCTGTAATTTCTGCAAGTGGGTTTCGGTATCTAATAAAATCAATCACGTTTTTTGCAAAACTGCCTCGTGCGTCCAAGATTTCAGGAGTCCCTTTAAAAGAAAGCCCTAATAGGAGTACTTTTTCAGAAAGCTCAGAAACAAAATAGGGATCCAGCAGATTTAAGACAGAATTTTCATTTACTTGTCGTGCTGACTTCGTTATCGATAATTCCACGTCGTATTGCTTCCCAGATTGCACAAGGATCCAAGGGTCTTTTTCTAAGCATGGCCCCCCGCTTGGGCCAGGCAATGAAATGTTCGAACGTGGATAGTTGTAATTCGCTGCATGAATTACCTCACTCGCCGGAATTTTGATTTTCTGGCAAAAAGCTGCGATTTCATTTGCAAAACCAAACATTAAATCTCTGTAAGTGTTGTTAACAAGTTTTGCTAGTTCAGCTGATTTCAAACTTGAAAGCTTTACAATCTCTGTACCTAAGAGTTCGAATAGACTTGTGGCCTTCGTAAGACTAATCTCGTCATCGGCTCCAATTATTTGCGGAAGATGAAAAATCTCTTGCATTGCGTTTCCTTCTATCGTTCGTTCAGGACACATCGCAAGGCTGATAGATTTTGATTTCTTATTTAAGATTGGCCTTACAACTTCATTAGCCGTTCCCACTGAGGTTGTTGACCTTAATATTACAAGGTCATCCTCGGAAATGTATTCGATGATTTGGTCCAAAGCATTGGTTATACTCCCCAAGCTAATCTCGCTCCCACTCAATGGGGTCCCAACTGTTAAAATGAAGGTATTGCAACTTTTTAACATGGACAAGTCTTCGCTTGAATGTCGAAATGACAATTTTCCAGATTGTAGAGTTTCTTGTAGAAATTCTTCGATATTAGGTTCAATAACGTGCGTTTCACCTTTGTTCAAACTTTGTATAAGTTCGAGATTGATATCTAACCCAATTACTGGGATATTTCTCTTTGCTAGGGCTATAGCTAATGTCAGGCCTACAAAGCCAACACCTAAAATGCAAACCTTAAAGTTGTGCTCAATCTTGATGTCTTTTTTCAAGAGCTGTGACATCTCCTATGCAACTAACTTTGCTATAACTTTGTTCTTATTAATTCTAGCCAAAACGAATTCCATGAGTTCTCAATCCAGTCTCACAACACCACTAGGTGTCGTCAGATGCACCGCAACAATCCCTGACTCACCATCATTTGCTGATGGGTCAATGAACTCAATATCAGCCCCGTTTAAGCCATCCATGATTTCTGTCTTAAACCATGAGTCTGATAAGTGGTCAGTATCGGCAATCGTGATCTTTTCAATTGCAGCAACAGCTTTTCCATCTTGTGATGGGTGATCTGCGGTTAACCATTGAATGAAGAATGGAAGCTCACGAGAATCGGTGATTTCATTAACTCCGATTTGCTTCCACTTAAGATCGCTACCGTCTGGGCGTGTGCGGTGACCTTCAGTTGCTGTGCGACCAAACTTCTCTTCAACCTTTGAAATATCCTCAGTTGCAAATACCCAGGTGAGCCAACCGCCGCCTTCTTGTGCTTTCTTGCTAACAGCCTTACCCCAAGGAGTTTGCTCTGTTGCAGGGTGATCTAGTGGGCAGACAACTTCGATGTATTGACCGTTGTGTAAAGGCATTGTGAAGTTGCGAGTACCAAAGCGTGGGTGGACTCCGCCATCTACGAAGGTGCTGCCAAGGCGTGAACCAAGGCGTTGAACAGTGTCGGCTAGTTGATCATGGGACGTTACATATGAGACATGGTCTAAGCGCATGGGGAAATCTTGCCCTATGAAAGGGGGTGCTAATTACCATCTGGCGATTTTTGCGAGCGTGAAATCGAGCTGTGGCGGTCATATCTGAGCGTGCGGAATGGGGCTTGGAAAGTGGCTTTTGGACTACCGCGCCAACACACACATCAACGCTTCAACGGTCAGCAAGGGCGCAGCGTTATGGCCCAGATTCGTCCTGGCATCCATGATTGCGTTGATCTTTTTGATTGTTGATTGTGGCTTGGCCTTTGCAGCCGTTGCTCTGATTTCTTCTTCCAGCTCTTTGTTTATCAGTGCATCATTTGCACCTGCTTGCACCATCATCACATCGCGGTAAAAAGTAGCAATATCTAATAGCGCTGCATCTAATCCATCGCGAATCATGCGGGTTTGGCGGGTCTTTTGCTCTTTCTCTAAATCCTTAATTGCTTTGCTGCCACCAGTTGCCATGCCACGTCCCGTGGCTCCTTTGCCATAGGCAAGTGATAAGTCATCTACTTCTTTTTCATTTCTTTGTTCTGCAGCCTCTGTTGCTTGTTGTGTTGCAAGATCAACCAGAGTTTGGGCTGCTGCAAAGGCTGAGGAAATGCCTTGCAGCGTGAGAGGAAGTTTCATAATTGTATTTCGTGTGTTGCGCACTGACTCATTGTTGGCAAGATAGCGAGCGCGACCGATGTGACCTTGGCTCACTCGTGCTGCAAAATCTGCCATAACAGGTGAAATACCATCGCGGGATTGCAGTACTTGGGCCACAGCTTGATTTGATGGTGTGACAAGTTGCAGGTGGCGACAACGGCTACGAATAGTTGGTAGAACATCGTGCAATGTGGGTGCGCATAACAACCAAACAGTTCTGTTGCCTGGTTCTTCGATTGCTTTTAGCAATGCGTTTGCTGCAGATTCTGTTAAGCGATCTGCATCCTCCATAACAACAACGCGCCAGCCACCCATGGACGGTGCCCAGGCAACACGTGTTAGAAGTTCTCGTACTTCATCAATCTTTATGGAAAGTCCTTCGGTGCGAATTATTTCAACATCGGGATGCGCGCCATTGGCAGCTGATTTACATTCATTGCATGTCCCACATCCACTGTTAGTACATACAAGTGCTTGCGCAAAAGCAACGGCGGCAGATGATCGACCTGATCCTGGTGGGCCGGTAAAGACCCACGCATGAGTCATTTCTTGTGATTCAGTGCCACTTCGGGTTGCAGCAACAGCTTGTTGCAAGATCTCTACAACATGTTCTTGGCCCACTAGATCGGCGTAGACGCCCGGCACATTTCCCACTGCTTACTTCTTTACAGGCTTTTTGGTCTTGGCTTTAACGGCAGTGCCACTCTTCTTAACAGCATTTGAGGCACTAGTGCCAATCTTTTTTACCTCTTTGCCAGCTGCGCGAATTGGGCGAAGCAGTAAGTTGCCTTTATCTTCAACAGCGTTGCGCTTTAGGGCTGGGATTTCGCTGACGCGGGTAATGATCGCAGTGTGAGTATCTTCGATTGATTGATTACCGTCGATGATGACATAGCGTTCTGGGTCAAGGGCTGCTATCTGTAAAAACTCTTGGCGAACCCGTTCGTGGAAATCCATTGGTTGTGATTCCAGGCGATCTTTGCTCTTTAGTCGAGCAAGACCAACTTGCGGTGGTAAATCAATAATGATTGTTAATGTTGGGAAGAGTGATTCGGTTGCCCATCTAGAAATTCGCGCAACTTCACCTGGTTCTAGAACGCGGCCTGCGCCTTGATATGCAATGGATGAATCAAAGTAGCGATCACTGATTACAACATCGCCTTGGGCAAGTGCTGGTCGGATCACGCCATACACATGGTGTGCGCGATCTGCTGCATACAACAAAGCTTCTGCGCGCGGGCTGATTTCTCCGGTGCTGTGTGACAGAAGAATTTTTCTGATTTCAATTCCTAAATCGCTGCCACCGGGTTCGCGGGAAAGAACAACTGTTTCGCCCTCTTGTTCAAGCCACGCCTTTAGCAATTTAGCTTGTGTTGATTTACCAATTCCTTCGCCGCCTTCAAGTGCAATGAAAACACCTTTTGTTGGCGCACCAGTGATGCTGCCGAGTTCGCCTTTAATGGCATTTGTAATATCAGACCACAGCGAAACATTGGGGCGATCTTTCATTTGCTTATAGGAAAGTAGGCCGATTAATGTTGCAAATAATCCTGCAACTAAAATAGTTACCGCCGCACCGTTATAGCTCAGTTCAGAATTTTTGAATTTAAAGGTGTGCTGGCCAACGGCTGCGGCTATCAGTGGGGAAACAGCCAAGACGCCAACCAAAACCACGCGGATCAGGCTTTGAACGAAGGCAAAGGTGCGGCCGCGGACATCATCTGCGACCTCCATGCCCAGCATCGTGAAACCTGTAACCCAGGTGATTCCACTAAATGCCCCAAGAATCACAACGATAAGGACTGCTAAAACAAGGTTTGGGATTGCTGCCAATGCAACTAAGAAGCCACCGCTTATGGCAAGGGATGCGCCAAATAAACGGCGGCGTGAAAATTGTGCAAATATTTTTGGACCAAATGCAATTCCAGCTGCAAGTCCGGTAAAGACTGCGCCAAAGAGAACACCGTAGGCCGCTTCTCCGCCACCAAGATCACCCACAAATGTTCGGGCTAAACCAATGACTGCGCCAGCTGCAACGAATGCCCCGACCATTCCAACGATAAGCCCGCGAATTAATTTGCTACCTGATACAGATTTCCAACCTTCATATAAAGATTTAAGAATTCCGGTTTCTGCTGCATGTTTTGCTGCGGCGCCTTTAGGGATTTCTTTTAATCCCCAGATAGTAAATGCTGCGAACGCAAATGACAGTGCGTTTACATAGAGTGAAAGATCGGTAGCTGTTGAGTTGATCCCAAAAGTTACGTTGATTGCTGACGTGAATAAAGAAAGGAAGGTGAAAAGTATCGCTGCAATTGGTGCGGTGCCATATGCGGCTAGCAACGAGACTTGATTTGCCGATTCCAACTTTTCACGGGGAACTAAGTTGGGGACTGATGCTTCCTTTGCTGGTGACCAAAACAGAGTTATGCATTCAACCAAGATTGTTGCGGTATACAGCCACAAGTAATTGTGGAAAATTGGAATTGAGATATAGAGACCGGTGCGCATGACGTCGCAGGTAACCATTAATTTGCGGCGATCTAACTTGTCAGCGATTACTCCTGCAAGTGGACCTAAGAAAACCGCGGGTAACAAGCGAGCGATAAAGACACCTGCAATAGCAAAGTTAGCTGTTGCGTAATCTCCACCGGAAAGTTGTTGAGCCATCGCAGTTGTTGCAAGTAGTCCCAGCCAATCACCGAGGGATGAGAACACCATCGAGTTCCACAGCTTGCGAAATGGTCGGATTGCTAAGACTCCGCGGGTTACATCCTGCGCAGGTGCGGCAGGGGTAGGGAGCGTCTTAGCCATGGTTGCAGTCTATCTACAGGCGTGAATGTAGCCAGAAGCGGCTTTATTCAGCCTTTTTCTTGGCTTTTCCTGATGCTGCTTTCTTCGCAGCTTTCTTGGCTCCTGCTTTTTTCACAACATTTTTTGTGAGAGTCGGGGCCGTGTCACCTTTTTTAGGTTTCGCTGCAGCTTTTTTCCGTGTCTTCTTTGGTGATGGGCCGTTTTCTGCTTCCCAGGCACGGCGGCCTGCAAGAAGTTCTAGGCCGCGATCTAATGTCATTCCTTCTGCAGTATCACCGCGGCGCAGCGTTGCATTTGTTTCACCATCGGTTACATACATACCAAAGCGACCATCTTTAATGATCAACGGTTTTTGTGATGTTGGATCAATACCAAGTTCTTTTACTGGTGGCTTGGCAACTCCGCGGCGACGTTCCTTTGGCTTGGAATAAATTTCAAGTGCTTCATCTAAAGTCAATGTGAATAATTGTTCTTCAGATGTCAGTGTGCGTGAATCAACACCAGCCTTTAGATATGGACCATAGCGACCGTTTTGGACAGTGATGTCATCGCCAGCACTATTTGTACCAAGTGTGCGCGGCAGAGAAAGTAGCTGCAACGCGTCTTCATATGTGACTGTATCCAATGTCATTGTTGAAAGAAGGGATGCGGTTTTCGCCTTTGGTGCATCTGCCTTTTTCTTTTTCTTTTTTCCAGATGCAGTTAATTCAACAGGGATCTCTGGCAAAACTTCTGTGATGTACGGGCCAAAACGACCGCTCTTTGCAATGATCGGTAAATTAGTTGCTGGATCAATTCCGAGTTCACGTTCACCAGAAGGTGCGGCTAACAATTCAATTGCTTTAGCAAGTGTTAACTCATCGGGTGCTAAGTTTTCTGGAATATTTGCAAGCTTGCGCTCTTCGCCCTCTTTGTTTTCTTGCAAATAAGCACCGTAGCGACCAACACGAATTTCGATTTCAGGGGACAGATTCATAGTGTTTGTTGCACGTGCATCAATCACGCCGAGGTCAGCAGATAGTTCGTTAAGTCCTGGTTGTCCGTCAACGCCATAGAAGAAGTCGCGTAGCCAATCAACACGGCCTGCTTCCCCTGCTGCGATCTTGTCTAGATCCTCTTCCATGCTGGCCGTGAACTCGTAATCAACAAGCTTTGTAAAGTGGGTTTCGAGCAGGCCTGTCACTGAAAAAGCAAGGAATGTAGGCACTAGCGCACGTCCGCGCTTATAAACATATCCACGATCCTGAATTGTTTGAATGATCGAGGCAAAGGTAGAAGGACGACCAATACCAAGTTCTTCTAACTTCTTAACAAGAGTTGGTTCTGTATAGCGGGCCGGCGGCTTAGTTTCGTGCCCTTCGCAGGTGTACTCGTTAACTTTAACCGCTTGGCCGACTGTCATTGCAGGTAAGCGCTTATCCTCTGTCTCTTCATCCTTGTTTTCCTCGCTAACAATGTCATCGTAGGCAGCCAAGAATCCAGGGAAGGTAATAACAGAGCCATTGGCACGGAAAATAGTTGCCTTGCCATCATTTGTAGTTGCATCAAAATCAACACGCATCTGCATCTTTTTGGCATCTGCCATTTGTGAAGCAACAGTGCGCTTCCAGATTAAGTCATACAGCGCAAACTCATCACGTGAAAGCTCAGGTGCTAACTCACCGGGAGTCTTAAATGTGTCACCTGCTGGACGAATTGCTTCGTGTGCTTCTTGGGCGTTCTTAGTTTTACCAACATATGTGCGTGGTGCGTCTGCAACATGGTCAGCTCCGTACAACGCTTTAGCAGCGTTGCGCGCAGCGGTGATTGCTTGCTGCGACAAGTTAACGCTGTCGGTACGCATATACGTGATATATCCATTTTCATACAAACGCTGAGCGATACGCATCGTGATCTGTGCGCCCCACCCAAGTCTGCTACCTGCATCTTGCTGCATGGTCGAGGTAGTAAATGGTGGCTTTGGTCGCTCAGTGCGTGGACTTTCCTCCATCGACTTAACGGTTAGATCACTGCTTTTTAGCGAATCAACTAAGCCACGTGCACTTGCTTCATCTAATAACAAAATATTTGCCAGGGACTTTTCTTTAACTGCGCCATCTGCGCCAAAGTCACTTGTAGCCGCTACTTTTTTACCATCTACTTCTAGTAAACGTGCGTTAAAGCCAAGTGCTGTAACAGCTGCTAAGTCCCACCAGCCGCTGGAAATAAAGGCCATACGTTCGCGTTCTTTTTCAACGATAAGTCTTGTCGCGACAGATTGCACGCGTCCTGCAGAAATACGTGGCATAACTTTCTTCCATAAAACAGGAGAAAGTCTGTATCCAAATAATCTATCCAATACGCGACGGGTTTCTTGTGCATCGATCAGGTGATAATCCAGATCGCGGGTGTCATTTACCGCTGCCTGAATAGCTTCCTTGGTAATTTCATTAAAAACCATGCGCTTGATAGGAATCTTTGGTTCAAGCACTTCAACTAAGTGCCACGCAATAGCTTCGCCTTCGCGATCCTCGTCCGTTGCCAGAATTAACTCTTCAGCATTTTTCATCAACGCTTTAAGTTCGGCTACTTTGGCTTTTTTATCAGGGTTGATTACGTAAAGCGGTGCGAAATCGTTGTCAATATCTACGCCCTCTTTAGCCCAGGCAATTTTTTTATACTCTTTTGGAATATCTGCTGCGCGCTGAGGTAAATCGCGAATATGGCCGACGGAAGCCTCGACGACATATCCGTCGCCGAGGTATCCACCAATTTTTCTGGCCTTAGCTGGTGATTCAACAATCACAAGCTTAATCAGGTCAGTTTTTGCTTTCGCCATTAGAAGGGGGAAGTTCTTCTACTTAGACAGTAATTGAGGTTGCTTGACGACGGTTGCGAATTAACGCACCGATGATCACCGCAACTGCAAGTAATGAAATTAGTGTGCTCTTCGATGAATTTCCACCAAGTGCCAACGAAACAATAGCTGGAGTAATTAACAAACCGACAAGGTTCATAACCTTGATCAATGGGTTAATTGCTGGACCTGCTGTGTCCTTAAATGGATCTCCAACAGTGTCACCAACGATTGTTGCCGCGTGTGCATCAGAATTTTTACCGCCATGATGGCCATCTTCAACCATCTTCTTAGCGTTATCCCACGCACCACCTGAGTTAGAAAGAAATACCGCCATTAGTGTTCCGGTACCAATTGCGCCGGCAAGGTATGCACCAAGTGCACCAACACCTAGACCGAAACCAACGGCGATTGGCGCCATTACGGCGAGCAATCCTGGAGTAACAAGTTCGCGCAGTGAATCGCGAGTACAGATATCAACTACGCGTGCGTAATCTGGCTTCTCTGTGCCCTTCATGATTCCTGGGTGTAAGCGGAACTGTTCGCGTACTTCAACAACAACTGCGCCAGCTGCGCGAGACACCGCATTAACTGCAAGACCTGAGAACAAGAACACAACTGCTGCTCCGATAATCAAGCCAACCAAGTTACGTGGATCTGCAACATCTAGAATGCCTTGGAACTGCAAGCCGACTTCTGCTGCAGTCTTGCCAGCTTCAATTACTGCGCCCTTGATTGCATCTGTAAATGCACCGAACAACGCTGTTGCAGCAAGTACTGCTGTTGCAATTGCGATTCCCTTGGTGATTGCCTTTGTTGTGTTACCAACTGCATCAAGTCCTGTAAGAATCTGTGCGCCTTCACCAGTTACATCGCCTGACATTTCAGCAATACCTTGTGCGTTATCTGAAATTGGACCGAATGTATCCATCGCAACGATTACGCCAACAGTTGTTAACAAACCTGTTCCGGCTAGTGCAATCGCAAGAAGTGAAAGCACGATGCTTCCGCCGCCTAGCAAGAATGCGCCAAAGACCGCTGCTGCGATAAGGAGCGCAGAGTAAACGGCTGATTCAAAACCAACTGCAATACCAGCCAAAATTACTGTTGCTGCACCTGTTTCAGATGAAGCCGCAACATCATTTACTGGACGCTTTCCTGTCTCAGTAAAGAAGCCTGTAAGAACCTGAATTGCTGCTGCTAATGCGATACCGATTAGTACCGCACCAATCGCTAGAACACGTGGGTTTGTGTTACCGGCTGCTGCAACTGCTTCTGGTGAAAGACCTGTCATCAACTTGAAATCAGATGGCAGGTAAGTAAATGTTGCGAGCGCTGTTAGCCCCGCAGAAATAATCGCTGATAAGAAGAATGAACGGTTAATAGCTGTCATTGCTGACTTATCTGTGCTGCGCAACTTGGTTAAGAAGATTCCGATTACCGCTGTAACAGTTCCGATTGCTGGAACGATCAATGGATAAATCAAACCTGCATCACCAAATGCTGCCTTACCGAGGATCAACGCTGCAACAAGTGTTACTGCGTATGACTCGAACAAGTCTGCTGCCATACCGGCACAGTCACCAACGTTGTCACCAACGTTGTCAGCAATTGTTGCTGCGTTACGTGGGTCATCTTCTGGAATGTGCTTTTCAACTTTTCCAACTAGGTCAGCACCAACATCTGCTGCCTTTGTAAAGATTCCGCCGCCTACGCGCATAAACATCGCAAGCATCGCTGCGCCGAAACCAAAGCCTTCAAGAACAGCTGGTGCGTTCTCGCGGTAGATGATCACAACAAGGGACGCGCCAATGAGACCAAGACCAACAGTGGTCATACCAACGACGCCACCTGTGCGGAATGCGATCTGCACAGCCTTCTGGCCATCCTTGTTACGAGCAGCATCTGCAACGCGAACATTTGCGCGCACTGCAAGCCACATACCGTTGTATCCAACGAGCGCAGAAAATGCTGCGCCTAGTAAGAAGAAGATTGAGCGACCGATGCGAATTTCAGCATCGCCGGGTAGTGCGAATAAAAGGAAAAATACAATTGCTACAAAGTAGGACAGTGTGCGGAACTGGCGAGATAAAAACGCAGCGGCTCCTTCTTGCACAGCTTCTGCGATTTCGCGCATCTTGGGTGTTCCATCACTTGCTGCCAATACCTGGGCGCGTAGGCCGTAGGCGATTGCCAGCGCAGCTAGGGAAATTCCTAGAACGATGTAGGCATATGTCAGGTTAGTTCCGGTCACGTGGACCAGCGATACGGTGCTTGCAGCACGCATAGGTTCTCCTCCGTTGGAGTTGTGGCGCCAAGTTCAGGCGCGAGACTGGTGAAGTGTAGGTCAGGAAACCCCGTTTAAGGCAAATTTATACTTATCTATTACCTAACACTGGGCGTGATCCAAGGGCCATCACCAGGGCCAGAACCGCCGGGCGGGCTAGGCGTGAGATAGCCTGCCCCGCATGAACCTTTTAGATGCCAATTC